>DOOI01000032.1:15908-17984 GCA_003512825.1 Paracoccaceae bacterium
ACCGAGGAATGTGCCGCCATCCGCCGATGCTGGCGCCGTTTGCCGGGGCCGTTGCTGCACAAGCGCTTCGACACCTGCACGAGGCGCGGTATGCCACCATCGCGCGAGGCATCCGTCTTGCCTTGCAACAGGTGGCGGGCGAAATGCCGGGTCAGGTTGATTCCGGCCTTTTGGCACGGGTCGGAGCAGTCCGCCGCCCTGTCCCGAGCACGATGACTGAACTGCGCAAGACCCATCCGAACGCCGCGGATGCCGATCTGGTGGCCTCGCAGATCACAGGTTGCCTGCCCGCAGCTCTACCCAAGGGCCGCTTCGAACCCTACGCGCAGGACAGCCCCGAGGATGCGCTGGCAGCGGGCCTGGCCGCCCGGGCTGCCGGATTTGCCGATCTGCGGGTGACCGCACCGGGCGTCGATCTGGCCTTCAGAACGGGAGGGGAATAAGCAATGTTGGACCAACTCAGGGCCCAGGTCGCCGCAGAATTCGCCCGCACCGGCAAACGTCGGCGCATCAAGTTGATTGACGACACGCTGCGCGATGGCCAGCAATGCCTGTGGGCTACGCGTATGCGAACGGAGCAGATGCTCCCGGTAGCGCAGTTGATCGAAGCGGCGGGCGTCGACAGCATTATGGCAATCGCGCTGGTGCAATACGATGCCAGCATGCTGTTTCTGAACCAGAACCCCCTGGAAAGGTTGCGCCTTTTGGCGCGGCACATGCCGAAAACCGAGCTGCGCGCCGCTGTGCGCGGGAACCTGATGCGCGGTTTCTTCCCTGTGGCAGATGACATCACAGAGCTTTTTGTCGAGCGAAACTTTGCCAACGGCGCGCGGCGGTTCACGCTCTTTGATGCGCTCCTCAACAACGAGAACCTGGCCCCCGGCATTAACCGGGCAAAGGCCTTGGGCGCCAAGACTTCGGTCATGCTGGTGTTCAATGATGCGCCAGCCTACACAGACGAGATCTATGCCGAAAAGGCGCGCGAGGCGGTGGAGGACTTTGGCGTTGACGCCATCGCCTTTGGCGACAGCGCTGGTGTTCTGCCGATCGATCGTATCCGCACGCTGGTGCCTGCAATGAAATCGGCTATTGGCGACCGTGAGCTGGAGTTTACCACCCATTGCATGACCGGACTGGGCCCGGTTCAGTATCTCGAAGCGGCGGTGCATGGTGTGGATGTCATTTACTGCTCGATCGACCCGATGGCCAACGGCCCAGCCCCTGCAGCGATGCAGGACATGGTGCGTGATCTGCGCTATTTGGGTTTCGAGGTGGATGTCGACATCGACAAGCTGGACAAGGCGGGCGACATCCTGCGCGCCATGGCCGAGCAGGAAGGCCAACCGCTGGGTGAACCGGCGGAATATGACCCGGCGCTTTTCGTCAATCGATATGCCGGGGGCGCCCTTGCCAATCTGCGCATGCAGCTTCAGGCGGCGGGCATAGCCGACCGCTTGCCTGAGGTGCTGGACGAAATCGGCCGTGTGCGGGTCGAACTGGGCTCGCCCATCATGGCGACACCTTATCCGGCGATCATCGCAGGCCAGGCTGTGATGAATGTTCTGCATGGTGAGCGGTACCGCGTGGTGCCGGATGAGGTGAAGAAATACGTGCTGGGCTATTTCGGCGCGCTGCCTATCCCGGTTGACCCTGATGTGGCCGACAAGGTGATCGGAAACGGGTCGCAGAAGATCGCCCTTACCCCACCGCCAATGGAGCCGGTGGTGCCTGCCTTGCGCGCCCGCTATCCCTATGCCGATGATGACGAACTGTTGCTGCGTCAGATGTATGGCGACGAAAAGTTCGAGGGGCTGGGCCCAACCGGCACCGCAACCGAGTTCAGCGTAACCCATCCGATTGTCGACCTGGTGTCGGCCCTGGGGCGCAACCGCAGTCCAGTGCGCGCCAGTTTTTGGCTGGGCGACAGCTCGGTCCGTGTGAACGGAGGCTAGCCATGGAAACGCCCGCGCGTTCGATCCCTGCGGTCACAACCGAGACGGCCCCGTTTTTTAAGTCGGCGGCCGAGGGTCGGCTCGAGATCCAGAAATGCAGGCACTGCGGGCGCTAACAGAACTA
>DOOI01000134.1 GCA_003512825.1 Paracoccaceae bacterium
GAATTTGGACCGCGCAGCGCGATATGGAAATGTGGGACGCGCTTCAGAGCTAAGATAATCGGCGCGCGCCCCGCGATGGCGCGCGCCGTTTCGAACCTTCCACGGCATTCTTGTGAGGGCCCATGAACAAGATCTTCGAAATCCCGCTTTACCCCTACGCCCGCCACCCCGATCAAGACGCCACACCGCCTGCGCGCCGTAAGGTGGTGATCGTGGGCGCGGGCCCTGTTGGTTTGGCCGCGGCCATCGATCTTGCCCAGCAGGGAATTGAAGCCGTCATTTTGGATGAGAACGACCGTGTCTCATTTGGCTCGCGCGCCATCTGCTTTGCCAAACGGACCTTGGAGATCGCAGATCGGCTGGGATGTGGCGCGCCGTTGGTCGACAAGGGTGTGCAGTGGAATGTCGGCAAAGTCTTTATGGACGAACGTCAGGTCTATGACTTCAACCTGCTGCCAGAAGACGGCCACCGCCGCCCGGCCTTTATCAATCTTCAGCAATATTACTTTGAGGATACATTGGTGTCCCGTCTGCGGGCACTAGAGGCGAAAGGCGCGCCCATCTCTATCCGCGGCGGCAGCAAGGTCACATCGGTTGAGAACAATACCGACCATGTGCGCCTCGTGGTGCAAACGCCTGATGGCCCTTATACGCTTGACGCCGATTGGCTCATTGCCTGTGACGGGGCCAATAGCCCGACACGGCAGATCATGGGCCTCGATTTCGTCGGCAGAGTGTTTGAAGATAACTTCCTGATTGCCGATGTGATCATGGATGCTGAATTTCCAACCGAGCGGTGGTTCTGGTTCGACCCGCCTTTCAACAAGGGCCAGTCCGCGCTCTTGCACAAACAGCCTGATGGCGTCTGGCGCATCGACCTTCAGCTGGGGTGGGACATCGACAAAGTCGAAGAAAAAAAGCCCGAGAATGTGATCCCGCGCCTAAAGGCAATGCTGGGCGAGGCAATTGAGTTTCAGCTGGAATGGGTCTCGATCTACACATTCCAATGCCGCCGGATGGAGCGTTTCCGTCATGGTCGCGTGCTCTTTGCGGGCGACAGCGCGCATCAGGTCTCCCCCTTTGGCGCGCGCGGTGCCAACTCCGGCCTGCAAGACACAGACAACCTGATCTGGAAACTCAGACTGGTAATTGACGGCCACGCACCCGATAGCCTGCTCGACAACTATGACCACGAACGCGTCTTTGGCGCCGATGAAAACATCCTCAACTCCTCACGCTCGACCGACTTCATCACACCAAAATCCGCGCAAAGCCGAATTTTCCGCGATGCCGTGTTGGATCTCTCCGAGCATCACGCCTTTGCGCGGCCGTTGGTCAATTCGGGCCGCCTGTCTATGCCGTGCACTTACGATGGTTCGTTGCTCAACAGCCCCGATGCCCTTCCCCAAGCGCCCGCACGCACGCGTCCGGGCAGCCCTTGCCCCGACGCCCCACTTGGCACCGACGGCACCTACCTTCTGGATAGGCTCACCTCAGGCTTCACGCTTCTTGCCCTGAACACCCCCGTGCCAGACAGCCTCACCATCGATGGCCTGGCGCTAAATATACAGACGCTTCGCGCTGAAGGGGCCTTGGCCGCGCGCTATCTCGGCGAGGCCCCACAGGGCCTCTACCTGATCCGCCCGGATCAACACATCGCCGCCCGTTGGCCTGCCTATGACGAAACCGCCGTCAAACGCGCTCTTGCCCGCGCAACTGGCAAGGAGTGAGCCTGTGACAAAGCTGATCTTGACCCCCAATCTCGCCCGCGCCGATGACACTTACGCCGCGCTCCTCGCCGCGCATGAGGGCCTGTCGAAACCAGAAAGCGACGCGCTCAACGCGCGCCTCCTTCTCATCTTGATCAACCATATTGGCGATCAAGATGTGATCAAGGCCGCCCTAACCGCCGCCAAGCGTCCCACATAGGGGCGCTATTCACCTAACTCTGAAACATGCGCGCTTTCAGCGCTCGGTCCATGTTGCGTATGGCAAAGCCCTCCTGCTTGGGCCATTCGCCATAGGGGTCTTCGCATCCGCCCAAGGCAAAACGCGCATGCAAAGGCCAATTCGGGTTATCAAGGGCAGGCCGCCCGAGGGCCACAAAATCTGCCGCCCCCTCGGCAATCACCGCTTCCGCCTCTTCAGGTGCCCCCAAAAGCCCGACCGCCATGGTGGCAATCCCTGCACCTTCCCGCACCGCCCGCGCATGAGCTACCTGATAGCCCGGCCCAACAGAGAACCGCGCGCCATCAAACCCGCCCGATGAGCAGGTAACCACATCCACGCCCTCTGCCTTCAAAGCCCGCGCCAGCGCTATACTATCCTCCACTGTCACGCCGCCCTCTACGGCATCTACCGTCGAAATTCGCACCGCCAACGGCAAATCTTCTGGCCAAACCGATCGAACTTCTCGCACCACAGCGAGTGGCAAGCGCATCCGGTTCTCCCGCGAACCACCCCATTCATCCGTGCGATGATTGGCCAGCGGCGAGAGAAACTGATTAAGCAGATAGCCATGCGCCATATGCAGCTCGACGAACTTGAACCCAGCCCGCAGCGCGCGCCGGGCCGCTGCCGCAAATTGCCCGGGCAAGGCTTCAATCTCGGCGGCACTCATTGCCCGTGGCCTCTTGAAGCCGCTCGGCCCCGGCTCGGCGGCATGCATCAGGGCAGATGGCGCAAGCGGCTCCCATTCCTCAAAGGCCCCAGCCATCCGCTCTTCGGGCGTTTCGTCAAACGCACCGCGATACCACAACGCAGTAGACGCCTTGCGCCCGGCATGGCCAAGCTGGATCCCAGGCACAGCCACTTCTGCGGCAAGAAAACTGGCAATCCGCGCCAATGGGCCAACCTGCGCGTCGTCCCACAATCCCAAGCAACCATAGGTGATCCGCCCCTCGGGCACGACGCCTGTCGCTTCGACGATCACTGTGCCAAAGCCACCCATGGCGAAGCGCGCCAAATGCGCGAAATGCCAGTCATTTGCCACACCATGCCGCGCCGAATACTGACACATTGGCGACAGAACCGCGCGGTTTCGCATGGTGACACCCCGGATTGTCACCGGTTCCAATAGCTTGCTCATCGCGCTTTCCCCTCAAGTTCCACCAGTCACTTCAACGCCCTTCTGCGGAAAGCGTCAACACCCACGCAACCGGGCTTCCTCCGCGCCTCAGAACGCGCTACTTTTGATCAAATCGATGCGCGGAGTAGTGCGATGAAAGACGAGAACTTCCTGAAAGAGAATAATGCCCGCCACCTCTGGCACCCAATGGGCGCACCCGGCGACCTGCAAGCAGCGCCCCCTAAGATCATCAAAGGCGCCGAAGGGGTTCGGATCATCGACATCGATGGCCACGCCGCTGTTGACGCGGTAGGTGGCCTCTGGTGCGTGAACCTTGGCTATTCCAACGATGTGGTGAAAGACGCAATCGCCAAACAGCTTTACGATCTGCCGTATTATTCGGCCTTCGCCGGCACCACCAACCCCACTGCAATCGAAGCCTCGTATATGGTGCGCGAATTCTTCGCCGCAGACGGGATCGCACGGGTGTTTTTCACCTCCGGCGGCTCTGATTCCGTCGACACGACAATGCGACTGGCGCGCCAATACCACCGCCTGCGGGGCGAACCCACGCGGACCAAATTCATTTCGCTGAAAAAGGGCTATCACGGCACCCATTTCGGCGGCGCATCGGTCAACGGCAACAACCGTTTCCGCATCAATTACGAACCGCTTATCCCGGGCTGTTTCCACCTGCCCGCCCCCTACACCTACCGTAACCCCTTCAACGAAACCAACCCCGAGGTGCTGGCACAATTAATCGCGCAAGCTGCCGAGGACGAGATCCAGTTTCAGGGCCCCAAATCCATCGCAGCCCTGATTATGGAGCCGATCCTTGGCGCGGGTGGCGTTATCGTGCCCCCTGCGACCTTCATGCCTTTGATGCGCGAAATCTGCGACCGTCACGGCATCTTGTTGATCTCCGACGAAGTCATCACGGGCTTTGGGCGTACTGGCGATTGGTCTGGCGCGCGTCATTGGGGCGTCAAGCCAGACATGATGTCCACTGCCAAAGGCATCACCTCCGGCTACTTCCCGGTCGGTGCGGCGCTGATGTCAGACAAGGTCGCGGAAGTCTTCGAGAATGACAAAACCGGCGAAGGTGCAATCTGGCATGGTTACACCTATTCCGCCCATCCTGTGGGCGCTGCGGCCGTCATCGCGTGCTTGTCGGAAACCATGCGCCTGAACACCGCCGCCAATGCAGGCCCGCGCGGCACGCAACTCTACGAAGGCGTGCTGAAACTGGCCGCGAAATATGACATTATTGGCGATGTGCGTGGGGGTCATGGCCTGATGACCGGGATCGAGCTGGTGTCCGACCGCGCCGCAAAAACACTGATGGACCTCTCTACAATGAAGCGCATCCACACCACCGCCTATGAAGCGGGTGCCATGGTGCGTTTGGGCGGCAATAACATCTTGATGTCACCGCCCCTGACCATCACCGCCGAGGAAATCGACATCATCCTCACCGCCTTGGACAAGGGCTTCGCGGCCGCCTGATCTGGCTCGCGAATTTTCTGTGAAAATTGGGCACGCCACATTCGGCGTGCCTTTTCGTTACTGTTCGCTCAGACCGCGCGCCAAAGCCACGCTCCGCCCGGCCCCTCGTCACGAGTAACTGCGCCTCGCACCAGCAAATGGTTCAAATGCGCCACCGCTTCGACCATGGCCAAGCCATAGGTGCCCCCATCAATTGTGCGCTTGAACAACGGCGGAAAGCACTCGACTGCCGTCTTTGGCACTGCCAAATGCTGCAAAAGCCGCTTCAAGGCCCCTTCGTGGTTCTCGATGAGTTGCCGCATCCGCGTCGGCGCGCCCGTAAACGGCAGTTTGTGCCCGCCCAAGACCAGCTGATCCTCCCGCGCCAATTCGGCAAAGCGGTGACAACTCTCCAGCCATTCCCCCAGCGGGTCCGCCTCCGGCTCCGAGGGCATCACGCCAATATTGGGCGAAATCGATGCCAATATCTGGTCACCCGATAAAATCACCTGATCTTCGCGGCTCCAAAATGTCAGATGCTCTGGCGCATGCCCATTGCCGACATGCACATCCCATGTCCGCCCTGCTGCCGTGATCACCTCGCCCTGCTGCACCCTTCGATACCCCACGGGCAGCGGATGCGACATATCGGCAAAGTTAAAGGGCCGCTCTGCACAGCGCTTGGCATAAATCTCGCCATCCATCCCCGCCCGCCGCCAAAATGCGCGGGCAGGCTCGGTGGCTTCGGCCTCTTCATCCAAAATCAGCATCCGGCTCAGCGCCCATGCCGTGCGTGACGCCCAAAGCGATGCACCGCGCGCCATAAACCATCCCGCCGCCCCCACATGATCAGGGTGATGATGGGTCAACAAAATCCGCCCCACGGGCTTGCCCCGCAATGGCCCGGCCAGCAAATTTTCCCAAATCGCCACCGAGGTCTTGGAATAGACGCCGCAATCCACCAGCGTCCAATGATCCCCCTCATCAAGCGCATAGATATTCACATGATCGAGCGTCATCGGCAGCGGCAAGCGCAACCACAAGATCCCTTCCGCCACTTCCAACGCCGCCCCGGTCTCGGGCGGCGCTTCCCACGGGTAGCGAATACCCCCAGCGACAGCGACGTTTGAGGCGATAGTGGTCACGCTGCAAAATCTTCCAGCGTAAAGGCGTACAGATCATCCGCCCCCGCACGTGCATGCTCCAAAAAGGCAGCATGCTCCGGCAACAGCCGCCCGATGTAGAACCGCGCCAATTTCGACCGCGCCCCTTCCCCGCCTTCGGCCATGGCCGCCTTAAGGTGGTAATGCGCGCCCAGCACCCGCGCGAAGGCCATCAAGAACGGCACGGATCCCGCAAAACGCTCTGCCATATTGGATTGTGACACCAACCACTCAACCGCCTCACGCAGCGATTCCGACGCCTCCCACACCGGAGCGGCCAAATCAGGCAGGCTCCCGCGCGCGGCTTCGGCTACGGCTTCGATCTCATCGAGCAACCGAAATGCCGCCTCGCCACCATCCATCATCTTGCGGCCCACTAGATCCATCGCCTGAATCCCGTTGGTGCCCTCATAAATTGCCGTAATCCGCACATCGCGCGAATATTGCGCCGCACCGGTCTCCTCGATGAAGCCCATGCCACCGAAGATCTGCACGCCGTGCTCAGCCACACGCATACCCGCCTCCGAGCCAAAGGCCTTGGCAATCGGCGTCAGCAACGCTGCGCGCGCGTTCCATTCCGGCTCGCCCGTCGCCGTGGCCATATCGATCGCAGTGCCACAAGCCATGGCAATCGCCCGGCTGGCAAAAGTCTCGGCCTTCATCGTCAGCAGCATCCGCCGCACATCGGCGTGCTGAATGATCGGGCCCATCTGCTGGCGGTCCTTGGCATAGGCCAAGGCATGCTGATATGCGGCTTCCGCCACACCCACGCCCTGCACACCCACATTCAGGCGGGCATTGTTCATCATGGTGAACATGGCCGCCATTCCCTTATGCGGCGCACCTACAAGCCAGCCTTTTGCGCCGTCATATTGCATCACACAGGTGGGGCTGCCGTGAATGCCCATCTTATGCTCCAATGACACCACCTTGAGGCTGTTTGCCTCACCAAGCGAGCCATCGGCATTGGGCAGGAACTTTGGCACCATGAAGAGCGAAATACCCTTCACCCCCGCCACGGCATCGGGCAGGCGCGCCAACACAAGGTGGCACACATTGCCGCCAAAATCATGGTCGCCCCATGTTATGTAAATCTTCTGCCCACTGATTGCATAAGAGCCGTCACCATTCGGCTCTGCTTTCGACTTCAGCGCGCCCACATCAGAACCCGCCTGTGGCTCCGTCAGGTTCATCGTGCCGGTCCACTCACCAGTGACCAGCTTTGGGATATACATCGCCTTGATCTCATCGCTCGCGTGATGCTCCAGCGCTTCAATCTGGCCTTGGGTCAACAATGGATTAAGCCCCAACGACATGCATGAGGCCGCCATCATGTCATTGAACATCACCGTCATCGTCTGAGGCAATCCCATGCCGCCGTGCTCGGGCGAAGCCGACAGCCCAAGCCATCCACCATCGCCAAGCGCGTGAAATGCCTCGGCAAAGCCGGGCGAAGACCGCACAACCCCATTCTCCAGCACCGCGCCCTGCACATCACCACCACGATTGAGCGGCGCCACAACGCCCTCCATCAACTTGCCCAGCTCTTCCAAAATCGCATCCACTGTCTCGGGCGTGGCATCGGCGTAGCGATCGGTTGCCGCGACATCGGCAAAGCCAACCACGTGATCAAGGATAAAGCGGAAATCGGTCGTCGGGGCTCGGAAAGGCATGTTTGTCTCCTTCAGCGCGGTCTAAAGCATCTTAGCGATGGCATCATGGCAGTTCATCTTGGCAAGGCATGTCTGGCCAGATAGGTGACGCCCAGTTAGCCTTGGCATACACAGGGCTTCACGCCCCTCGCAATCGAAACGCCGCGTCAGAGCTTGATCCAGTGCCCCAAACACCCCCCCCTCCAGTGACTGCGCTGCTGCTGCCGAACGCAGAAGGCATCGCCATGGCCGCACAAACGCTGCGCGAAGGAGGGCTCGTCGCATTCCCAACCGAGACGGTTTATGGCCTTGGTGGCGACGCCACCAACGACCTTGCCGTCGCCCGAATTTTCGAAGCCAAAGGCCGCCCGCGCTTCAACCCATTGATTGCCCATGTGGCCGATATTGCCGCCGCGCGCCGCCTGACCAAATGGTCAGACCGCGCTGAAGCCGTTGCTCAGGCCTTCTGGCCCGGCCCCCTGACCCTCGTGCTGCCCTTAGCCGACGCGCATGGGCTGTCCCCTTTGGTCACTGCCGAATTGCCCAGTGTCGCCGTGCGCCTGCCCGCGCATCCACTGGCACGCGCGCTCCTTGCCGCTGTTGGCCGCCCTATCGCTGCGCCTTCGGCCAATCCCTCGGGGCGCATCAGCCCAACCACGGCCTCCCATGTGATGGCCGGCCTTTCGGGACGTATCGCAGCGGTGCTGGATGGCGGCCCATGCTCGGTGGGTGTCGAATCGACCATTCTGGGCCTTACCGAGGACCAGCCCGCTCTCCTGCGCCCCGGAGGCGTGCCAGCAGAAGTCCTCGAAACGCTCTTGGGCCAGCCGCTCCGCCGCCATGCTCCGGGCGAGGCTGTCTCTGCACCCGGTCAACTCGCCTCACATTATGCCCCCGGCGCCCGCGTCCGCCTCAACGCCCATGACTGCGCGCCGGGCGAGGTTCTCTTGGGCTTTGGTCCGATGGAATGCGCTCTCAATCTCTCGCCCAAAGGCGATCTTGCCGAAGCGGCCGCCGCCCTCTTTAGTGCTCTGCACAGCCTCGATGCATTGAACCCCGCAGGCATTGCCATCGCGCCCATCCCTGATGTGGGACTTGGTCGCGCCATCAATGACCGCCTCGCCCGCGCCGCGGCCCCTCGTTGAGCCCTTCTGAGCAGAGCAAAGCCGACCGCTTGGATGGGAATACGTCATAACGCTTCCCATACGCAAAACATACGTAAATCATACGTGCCATCACGCGCACCGTTGACCCTGCCGTTGCGGCTGTTACCAAGGGTTTTATGCTGGAAGTATTCCTCAAAACCCTGCCCTTCTTCGCCCTTATCGGGGTCGGGTACTTCGCCGGAAAGACGCGGTTCTTTTCCGAGGAAGCTACTGGTGCCATTACAAAATTTGTCTTTTACTTCGCCCTCTCCGCGATGATTTTCCGCTTTTCGGCCAACCTGTCTTTGGGCGACCTCTTCGATGTCAGCTTCATCTCCGCCTACCTCTGGGGCACCGCGTTTGTCTATGGAATCGGCATGGGTGTCGCGTTCCTAAGAGGCCTCCAAGCCGACGAAGCCTCCGTCGAAGCCCAGTGCGCGGCCATTGGAAACGTTGGATTTTTAGGCATTCCGATGCTTGCGCTGCTTATGGGTGAGCAAGCTGTGGGCTATGTCATGATCATCCTCTCCATCGATATGATCGTGTTCGGATCGCTGATCGTCATTTTGATCACGGGCTCAAAAGAGGGCAAAATATCCTTCGGCATCCTGCGCTCGGTAGGATTGGGACTTATCAAGAACCCGATGATAGTTTCGATTATATTGGGATTGTCGTGGTCGAGCACAGGAGTGCCCCTGCCGACGCCGATCATGGAGTTCGTCACCACCCTCGGTGCCGCAGCCACCCCCGGCGCGCTTTTCGCTATCGGTGCGTCTCTCGCGTCGAAATCTGCCGAACGCATCGAAGTCGCTGCGTGGCTGTCATTTTGCAAGCTGATCCTGCACCCTGCCTTCGTGGCAATTGGTGCGCTTTGGCTCTTCCCCGTTGATACCTATGCCGCGTCCGTCATGATCGCCGCCGCCTCCCTGCCCGTCGCGGGCAATGTCTATATCCTTGCTCGACATTACGGCGTCGCGCCACAGCGCGTATCCGCGTCGATTTTGATATCAACAGCCACCTCTGTTCTAACAGTTTCTGCAATAATTGCATGGGTTTACACTCCGCCAATCTGAATATTGGTGCAGGAGATGAAGGGGAATTGCATATGGAAATCATCGCTGAAAATCGCTGCTTTGGCGGCACACAGGGCGTTTATCGCCATCGCTCCGAAGCCACCTCATGCGAGATGACTTTCGGTCTTTTCCTGCCGCAAGAAGCCAATGAAGGCCCCGTTCCCGTGCTTTGGTATCTCTCTGGCCTGACGTGCACCCACGAAAATGCCATGGTAAAGGCCGGCGCTCAACAATGGGCCGCCGAACAGGGCATCGCTCTGGTCTTCCCCGACACCTCCCCGCGCGGCGCTGACGTGGCCGACGACGCAGCCTATGACCTGGGCCAAGGGGCTGGCTTCTACCTTAACGCAACCCAAACCCCATGGGCGCCCCATTTCCAAATGTGGGATTATATCGCGCACGATCTCCCGACGCTCTTGGAGCGCGAATTTCCACTCGACATGACCCGCCAATCAATCACCGGGCACTCGATGGGCGGTCATGGCGCCCTGACCCTCGCTATGGGGCTAAAGGATCGGTTTCGGTCGGTTTCGGCCTTTTCGCCAATCTGCAATCCGACGACAACAGACTGGGGCCGAAAACAGCTTTCAGCCTATCTCGGCCCCAACGAGAGCACATGGGAGGCTCATGATGCGACGCTTCAGATGCGAGCGAACGGCCTTGATATCCCGCTGCTCATCGACATCGGCACCGACGACCAATTCATGACGCACCTCAAGCCTGAAGCACTCGCCGCCGCAGCGATGGAGCGCCGGATCCCCTGCGCCTTGCGCCTGCAAGAGGGATACGATCACAGCTATTTTTTCGTCTCCACCTTTATCGAGGAACATATCACCTTCCATGCCGAGGCGCTTTATTCGTGAGCGTGATCTATATCGACGCCGACGCTTGCCCGGTCAAAGAAGAGGCCGAACGGGTGGCCACTCGGCACGGTCTCAAGATGATCCTCGTGTCGAACGGCGGGTTGCGCCCTTCGCGTAATCCACTGGTTGAAAACGTGATTGTGCCGGAGGGCCCCGATGTAGCCGATATCTGGATTGCCGAACGCGCTGGACCGGGCGATGTGGTGGTCACAGGCGATATCCCCCTCGCGGCACGCTGTGTCGTCACAGGGGCCAAGGTGCTCAAACACAATGGCGAAGCCCTGACAGAAGCCAATGTGCGGGAGGCGCTCGCCATGCGTGATCTGATGGCCGACCTCCGATCCGCCGATCCCTTTCGCCAAGGCGGGGGGCGACCCTTTACAAAAGCTGACCGCTCGCGTTTCCTAGACGCATTGGAGCGCGCCGTGAGGGCCGCAAGGGGGGCATGATGCGGCCAGAACTGGTGGTTTTCGACATCGGTAACGTGCTGATCGAATGGCAACCCGAACGCTTTTTTTCCCGCGAAGTCGGACCTGAACGTAGCGCTGCCTTTTTCGCGAATGTACCTATTCATCGCATCCATCACCGCGTCGATTCCGGCGCGCGATTTGCCACTATACTAGAGGCTATCGAGGATTACCCCGAGTTTGCACCCGAACTGCAACTTTGGCACGATGGCTGGTCACGACTTGCAGGCACGCCAATCCCCCACTCCATCCGCCTGCTGCGTGCGCTTCGCAGCAAGGGCATCCCCGTTTGGGCGCTCACAAATTTTGGTGAAGAGCCCTTCGAAATATCGTGTAACGATCATGATTTCCTCACCGAATTCGACGGGGCGGTTGTCTCGGGCCGGATCGGCATCGCCAAGCCAGATGCAGGCATCTACGAAGCCCTTGAAGACGCCGTCGAGACGCCGCGCTCCAAGATCCTGTTTGCTGATGATCGTGCCGAGAATATTGCCGCAGCCAAGGCACGTGGCTGGCAAACCCATCTTTTTGAGACCCCCGCCGGATGGGCGGATCGTCTCGTTTCTGATGATCTTCTGAGCCGAAAGGACGCACAATGAGTCTGACAATCGTTCCCTTTGCGGAAGGAGAAGCTCGACTGGACTGGATTGGTCTGACAGATGCAATTGCTGCGGGTCACGCCCTGCCAAAGGCCGAAATTGCCGATACTTTTCTATATCGGGGCAAAGATACCTTGCTTAATCGCGCGGCATGGATCGACGGGTTGGGACTTGCTGTCAAATCGGCCACAATCTTTCCGGGAAATGCAGCAACAAGCGACCCTACCGTCAACGGAGGTGTCACACTCTATCGCGATAGCGACGGGGCACTGGAAGCCTTGGTAGATTTTCATCTGGTCACCAAGTGGAAAACCGCTGGTGACAGCCTGCTTGCAGCCCGGAAACTCGCGCGTGAAGATAGCCGCAATATTTTGATTATTGGAGCAGGCACCGTTGCCCGCTCTCTGGTGCAGGCCTATTCAGCGGCCTTTCCGGAAGCCAGTTTTACCGTGTGGAACCGCACACATGCCAATGCTCTGGCGTTCGCGGCGTCAATCCCTGGCATGGCTGTCGCCGAGAACTTGGAGCACGCAGTAAAGGCCGCAGATATCATTACCTCCGCAACGATGACGACCGAGCCGAATTTGAAAGGCGAGTGGCTTCAAGCAGGTCAGCACGTTGATCTGATCGGTGCTTATCGACCTGATATGCGCGAAGTCGATGATGAGGCACTGCGCCGAAGCCGGATCTTTGTCGATAGCTTTGATACCACCGTCGGGCATATCGGCGAGTTGAAAATTCCACTCGCAGCGAGCGTGATTTCCCGGGGCGACTTGGTAGCGGATTACTACGACCTGTCCCGATTTTTCCGGACCGCCGATAGTGACATCACCTTATTTAAGAATGGGGGTGGCGCGCATCTCGATCTGATGACGGCACGCTATATTCTTGATCGATTCCGCGGATGATCGGCTGGGCGTTTTTTGGAGCGATCGCTGTTGCGCCATTTCTGCGCGAAGCTTTGCGCGCCCCCATGACCGACGACACTCGCCAAAACGCCCCGGGGCAAATCTCTGCTCTGCCGATGGGCAGGACCCATATTCGATGGATGGGGGCCGCTGATGGGCCAGTTGCGGTTTGCGTACATGGCTTGACCACACCAAGCCGAGTTTGGGAAGGCTTGGCGCAGGAGTTGGGAACACGTGGTTTCCGTGTCTTGGCCTATGACCACTTCGGGCGCGGCTTTTCCGATACGGTCCGCGGGCGTCAAGACAGGGCTTTTTTTCTGAAACATCTCAACGAGGTGCTGGCCAACGAACAGGTAAAGGATGGCTTCACACTTATCGGCTATTCCATGGGCGGTGCCATCGCCACTGCTTTTGCCGCAGAAAACCCCAAACGTTTGAAACAGATGATCCTGCTTGCCCCGGCGGGAATGGGCCACGACCTAGGCCCCGTCGCCAAGGCCACCATGTGGCCCGGTATTGGCGATTGGTTGATGCTGGCACTCTTCGCGCGCGGCCACCGAAAAGGCACTGAAACCGAACGTGCCTTACCGACCAGCGTACCGGGAATTGTCGACTACCAGCAGGCCGAGTTGCAGAGGCGCGGGTTTATTCCAGCGGTATTGTCATCGCTGCGAGGCATTCTCTCTGACCGTCTAGAGAGCGATCATCGCGCCTTGGAGGGTGCGCTTCCAGTTCTGGCCATATGGGGCGGTATCGACAAAACCATACCGCTCTCACGGCGAGATGTTCTGGCCGCGTGGAACCCGACCGCGCGCCATGCTACGATCGACGACGCCGGGCATGGACTTACCTATACTCATACCTCGGACGTTATGGGCGCCATTGATCACGCTGGCTGAGCCGCAGTCACCTCGCGCTCTTTCACTGGAAGGTGGACGATAGCCGAAAAAGCGCCGACCGCGACGCCAACCCACCAAACCGCCGTGTAGCTGCCATAGGCGTCATACATCCGCCCACCAAGCCAAACACCCAAAAAGCTGCCCAGTTGGTGCGAGAAAAAAACGATCCCGTAAAGCGTGCCCATGTAACGCAACCCATAAAGATGTGCGATCAATCCACTGGTCAGCGGCACTGTTGCCAGCCACAAAGACCCCATCAGAGCAGAGAATATCAATACCGTTGCGGGCGTCATCGGCACCATGATGAACCATGCCGCAATGATCGTGCGGCCGACATAAATCCCCGCAAGAAGATATTTCTTGGAGTAGCGCTTTCCAAGCCAACCAGCGGTCAAAGTGCCTGCGATATTGGCAAGCCCGATGATGGAAATCGCAACAGCGCCCAAAGCTGAAGTCGTGGTGATCCCAATTTGATGCAAAATTCCATCAGACAAGATTGGACCGCACATTTCGGTTACGAAGGCCGGGAAGTGGGCTGTTACAAAGGCAAGCTGGTAGCCGCAGGAAAAGAAGCCCAGAAAAATCAACGTGTAGGACGGATCCTTGAAGGCACGTTTGAGTATCGTGCCCATGCTCTCTTCCAATTCTGTCTTGGAAGCTGCGGGCGCGCGCATCATCGGCAATGCCAGAAGCGAGGCAAGGACCATGGCCGCAAACACCATGAAAACAGACTGCCATGGCATCAGCATCAAGAGCCATTCCGCCAAAGGTGCCCCAAAGACCTGCCCTGCCGAACCCGCTGCTGTGGCAATCGCCAATGACATCGAACGGTTTTCCGGAGTAGAGGCGCGACCGACGACAGCAAGGATGACGCCAAAGCCAGTGCCCGCAATGCCAAAGCCAACCAAAACGCCATAGGCCTGATGCTCGAGTGGTGTCACCCCTTGGGACGACAGCATCAACCCCGCCGCATAAGTCAAAGCCCCCAGTATCAAGGCGCGTCGGTCGCCAAGCCGCTCGGCGAAAGCGCCAAAAATCGGCTGGCCGATACCCCATGCGAGGTTTTGAATGGCAATCGCGAGCGAGAACTCTGCGCGCGGCCAGCCGAATTCTCCTGCAATTGGGATCTGGAACACGCCGAATGACGCCCTGACCGCGAAGGAGATCATGATAACCACACACCCCGCCAATAAAACCGGGGTGAAAATAGAAGGCCTAGCGTCCATGATGTCCTCCTGCGCGCAAGCGTGAATTCTCACCAAACGCAAGCAAGCGTCAATGGCACAACGTCAACTCTTCCGCATAGCAGCTATGCGCTGTAAGGGATGATCATGACGCGCATCAAAGACCTGTATGAAACCCGCGTTGCTGCGGGGTTGATCCAAGAAGACGCGGCACAGCGCGCTGTGCTGTCAGAATTCGATCGCATCCGAGAAGACCTTGAGCGCCCGGCCAAGCGAAGCCTTTTTCGCCGGGCGTCCAAGGAAGCTCCTAAAGGCCTTTATCTTTGGGGGGGTGTCGGGCGCGGGAAGTCCATGTTGATGGATCTCTTCGTCGAGTGCCTAGATGTTCCTGTGCGTCGTGTGCATTTCCATGCTTTTATGCAGGAAATCCATGCCGGTCTGCATGAGGCGCGCGCCCAAAATGTGCAAGATGCGCTGGCTCCAGTTGCCGCAAAGGTCATCTCGGAAGTGCGCTGTTTGGCCTTTGATGAAATGCAGATCACCGACATTACCGATGCGATGATCGTCGGGCGGTTGTTTGAGGCCCTGTTCAAAGCAGGTGTCGCAGTCGTGACCACCTCCAACCGGGTGCCGGATGATCTTTATAAAAACGGCCTAAACCGCCAACTTTTCCTACCTTTCATTGACCTGCTCAAAGAGCGGATGTCCGTGCAAGAGTTGATCAGCCCCACTGATTACCGCCAAAACAGGTTAACAGGCGCGCGCGTTTGGTTTAGCCCGGCGGATGCAGAAGCGCGGGCATCGATTCAGTCTATTTGGGACGATATGACCGGAAAAGGCGCTGCAACGCCCTTGCACATTACAGTCAAAGGTCGACGCGTCGAAATTCCAGCCTATCGCAATGGCATAGCGCGTGCCGCGTTTCATGACCTGTGCGGCCAGCCGCTTGGGCCAGCAGACTATCTTGCGCTTGCCGATAGTGTCAAAGTGTTGATCCTCGAAAATATTCCCGCCTTGTCGCGCTCGAATTTCAATGAGGCCAAACGTTTCGTAACGATGATTGATGCGCTTTATGAAGCGAAAGTACGCTTGATCGCGTCTGCCAAAGCTGAACCAGAAATGCTCTACCTCGAAGGTGAAGGGGTCTTTGAATTTGAACGCACCGCGAGCCGCCTGCGCGAGATGCAGGATGCCGCTTGGGGCTCATGACAGGCGCGCTTCCGCCTATGGGAGATTGGAGGGCTTGCTCGCTCGCGCTTGACCATGGTTCTTTCCGCACAGAGTCAGTGTGGAGTGCCCTTGTTGCGCGCGTTTTTCCTAGCCAGCCTATGCCTTTGTCTTGCCGCATGTGGGGATAATGGCCAAAGGCAAACCAACCCGCCCTCGGCTATGCAAGCAAATGCTATTGCGGCACCGATTACCCCGCCGCTTTACCCCAATGAAACCCGTGCCCTACGGGCCTTGATCGAAAAATACGCCGCTATTTATGATGTGCCCGTTGACCTAGTGCATCGGGTGGTCAAACGCGAAAGCACCCATAACCCTGCCGCGCGCAACGGCCCATATTATGGCTTGATGCAAATCCTGCCTGCGACGGCGCGCAGCATGGGATATCAAGGCAGCCCGGAGGGGCTGTTAGACGCAGAAACCAACCTCAAATACTCTGTAAAGTACCTGCGCGGCGCGTGGCTCTTGGCAGACGGCAGTTTTGACACTGCGGTAAAATGGTATTCGCGCGGCTACTACTACGAAGCAAAACGGCGCGGCATGCTGAAAGAAACTGGTCTACGCACCTGACGCTTTCAGTGCGCGGTCAAAGACGCTGCGATCTGTTTCAATCCTGATTTATGGCTCAATGCTCCCAAGGAAACAGGGCCATAAACACCGCCGCCAAAGGCTATTGCGACGAAAAAGACTAGTCAGCCAAAGCAGTGATTAATCTATGCGCCGCACAAGCATTTGGTTTCCCGGCCCTCGCTTAGTCTCAAAGATTTTCAAATCAGCGACGAGATCAGAGAGCTTTTTCTTGCCATAAGACCGCGCATCGAAATCGGGATTTGCAGCGGTGATGAACTGTCCCAAAGGGCCAAGCGCGTACCATTCATCCTCTTGATCAATGGAGTCCATTGCCTTGAGAATCAAATCGCGTGCCTCCTTGGGGTCATTGGCTGGCACAACAACTTCGGCCTTGTTCGCAGGCTTGCCATTGTCATCGGCCCCTTCGAGGTTCTCCAAAAATATAAAGCGCTTGCAGGCCTTGCGGAAAGCGTCCGGAGTTTTTTGCGCGCCAATGCCAAACACCTCCAGGCCTTGCTCGCGAATGCGCGAGGCCAGTCGTGTAAAATCACTGTCCGACGAGACCAGAACGAAAGCGTCAAAGCGCCCTGAATGCATCAGATCCATCGCATCGATAACCAATGCGATATCGGACGCATTTTTGCCCACTGTATTGGCGGGCTGGTGATGCGGAACGAGGCCGAACTCGGCTTGCACCTTGTTCCAGCCATTCATCTGAGTGGAAGAAAAGTCACCATAAACCCGGCGAACCGAGGCCTCGCCAATCGACGCAATCTCGTCAAAAATCGCCTTCGTCCAACGCGGTGACGTGTTGTCGGCATCGATAAGGACTGCAAGTAGCGGGGCGCGAGGGTCTGGCATGAGGTCTCCTTTTTCTTTTGCAGGCCAAACAGGAGCGTCACGCAAAAGATATTTGTTCAGAATGGTTTGCGTGCATTGAGCGCCGCAGTAATTGTGCCGTCATCCAGATAATCCAACTCGCCACCAATCGGCACACCCTGCGCCAAAGTGGAAAGAGTTGCCCGGCCGCGCAATTGGTCTGCGATGTAGTGAGCGGTCGTTTGACCGTCGATCGTGGCATTAAGCGCCAAGATCACTTCATGGACCTCTTCGGTGGCGACGCGGTCTACGAGACGCGGAATTCGCAGTTGATCTGGGCCGATCTGATCAAGCGCGGAAAGCGTGCCACCCAAGACATGATAGCGGCCTTTGAACACGCCTGACCGCTCCATCGCCCAAAGGTCCGCGACGTCTTCGACGACGCAGATTTGACCGTTGGCCCGCACATTGGTCGCGCAGATATCGCAGATATCCGCTGTGCCGACGTTACCACAGTTCAGGCATTCGCGAGCGTTGTCTGAAACCAAGCGCAATTGATCAGCGAGGGGCTGCATCTGCAACGCGCGCTTGCGGATCAGATGCAACACTGCGCGCCGCGCCGACCGCGGCCCCAAGCCGGGTAGGCGGGCCATCATCTCGATCAAAGTTTCGATGTCTTTCATCGATGTCATGGCGCGTTTCCACAAGAAGGGGGGTCTGCCCCCCGGCTTTCGGTCTCCGCCGGGGATGACGTTACAAGCGAAAGATCAAAACGGTAATTTGACACCCGGTGGCAGGCCCATGCCTTCGGTGAGTTTCGCCATTTCAGATTGAGCACGATCCGCAGCTTTTGCCTGTGCGTCCTTGATCGCGGCCAGAATCAAATCTTCCACGACTTCTTTGTCATCCGCAGAAAAGATTGACGGATCGATATCGAGGCCCTTCAGATCGCCCTTTGCCGTGGCGGTAGCCTTCACAAGGCCACCCCCTGATTCACCAGTGACCAGCATATTTTGCAGGTCTTCTTGCATCTGGACGACTTTGCCTTGCAGCTCTTGCGCCGATTTCATCATCTTGGCCATATCGCCAAGTCCACCGAGCCCTTTCAGCATATTTTTCTCCTGCGATTACGTTCCGGTTTGAAACGGATAGTCGGGTTAGGGGGGGCACGTTTCGATGCGTTTTGAGGCGCGCCATCGCTACTCTTCTTCAAAAGGATCCCATTCGTCCTCGACCACTGGGAGCGCTTGCGCCTCTGCTTCCGCGGCCTTTTCAGCAGCGGTTCGCACCTCGGTGATCTTGGATTTTGGAAAAGCCGCCAACACGGCTTGCACCATCGGGTGCGCTTTTGCTTGGGTTCGCAGCCGCTCCGTATCGGCATCGCGTAGCTCAGCAATTGTGGCGCTTGTGGCGCTATTGACCAATGTGACCGCCCAGCGCGCACCAGTCCAACCTTGCAGGCGCGCACCGATGCGAGCGGCGAGGTCGGCAGGAGCGTTGGGGGTTGGGGTGAATTCGATACGGCCCGGACGGTAGGCCGCAAGGCGCACGCAGGTTTCGACCTCGACCAAGAGCTTGACGTCGCGGTGCGCCCTGATCACTTCGATGACATGTTCAAAGGTCGGAAAACGCGCTAGTGCGTTTTGGGTTTCCGTTTCAGCGGCAAGTGCCAGCGTCTGGCCTGACCCAGATGGGCCCGATCCCCCGGTAGAGCCATAAGCCATGGTTGAGCTTTGAGCTTGTGGTGCGGCATTTCGAACGGAGGAGCCGCTGGGAGAAGGAGGGGACGCAGCACTTGGTGTTGGAGCGGGCATGTCTTGCAGCTTACGCAGCAGTTCCTCTGGACTAGGCAAGTCAGCCACATGTGTCATACGAATGACCGCCATTTCAGCGGCCATCATCGCATTCGGCGCTTGGGAGACCTCTTCCAGCGACTTGAGCAGCATTTGCCACATCCGCGTCAGCACGCGCATGGGCAGCGTTTGTGACAGGCTTTGACCGCGCGCGCGCTCGTCTGGTGAGACCGTGGGGTCTTCGGCTGCGGCGGGGGTAATTTTGACGACAGAAATCCAATGGGTGACTTCGGCCAAATCGCGTAACACGGCGATTGGGTCTGCTCCGTCGGCATATTGTGTGCCCAGTTCGGCCAGTGCGCCGCCCGCATCGCCTTTCATGATGAGATCGAAAAGATCCATCACCCTGCCACGGTCTGCGAGCCCCAACATGGCGCGGACTTGATCAGCGGTTGTTTCGCCAGCCCCATGAGAAATCGCCTGATCCAAGAGCGATGTCGCATCGCGCGCAGAACCTTCGGCAGCACGGGTGATCAGGGCAAGCGCTTCATCAGTGATCGCGGCCCCTTCGGAGGCTGCGATCTTGCGAAGCAGAGCCAGCATCACCTCAGGCTCGATCCGGCGCAAGTCGAAGCGCTGGCAGCGCGACAGAACGGTGACAGGCACTTTGCGAATTTCGGTGGTGGCAAAGATAAATTTCACATGTGCAGGCGGCTCTTCCAAGGTTTTCAACAAGGCGTTGAACGCGCTGGTCGAGAGCATATGCACTTCGTCGATGATATAGATTTTATAGCGTGCAGAGGCAGCGCGATAAGCGACACTATCAATGATCTCGCGGATATCGCCCACGCCAGTGCGTGAGGCGGCATCCATTTCCATCACATCGACGTGACGGCCTTCCATAATCGCACTGCAATGTTCGCAAGTGCCACACGGCTCTGTTGTAGGGCCACCTGTGCCGTCTGGACCGATGCAGTTCATGCCTTTGGCAATGATACGGGCCGTGGTGGTTTTGCCCGTGCCGCGAATGCCCGTCATGATAAAGGCTTGTGCAATACGACCCGCGGAAAATGCGTTTTTGAGTGTGCGAACCATGGCATCTTGACCCACGAGATCCGCGAAGGTTTCCGGGCGGTATTTCCGCGCCAGAACCTGATAGGCCTTGGGCTTTTGATTTTCCCCGGTCTGGGTCATGCAGGCTCCTAGAGTCGCTCTGGGGCAAACCCTAATCGCGTGGGGCAGGAAGGTCCACCGCTGACTGATTGTGTCTTTATTCGCAACGCTGTGTTGCTGCCGCAAAAGGTGTTTTCACACGCGCCACAACACAGGCTATGGTAGAGCCAAAGACTGAACAAATAGGTGAGTGATGCTCTTTGCTTTTTCTTTGTTAGGACTCGGTGCAATCGTTGCGTTGGCAATGTCTTTGTTTGACGGTGGCGACGCTGAAAGCGACACAACCGAAGCAGAGCAGACGACTTTCGGCTCGGAAGATGACACCGTCGCCAGCACCGGATATTCCGGCGCCATCAATACACTTTTTGACAGTTTGGTCGCTGAAGGCGAAGTGACCGAAGCGGAGGCAGAGGCGGCTCTGGCTCAGGTGGATTTTGTGACAGGCACGCTCAACGTCGCAACGCAAGCTGGGGATGATGGGGTTTTGGGGTCCTCTGGCGACGATATTATCGATGCTGGGGAGGGGGACGACTCGGTAATTGGTGGCGCGGGAGATGATCGGGTTTGGCTTGGTGATGGATCAGACCTTTACGGCTATGACGAGCGATCGGCAGTCGGCAATGATGACATCATCCCATTTCCTCAAGATGCTGCCGTCTTTGGTGCTGACTCCATAGCAGAGGCCGGAAACGATACGGTTTATGGCGGTGCGGGTCATGACTTCATTGCCGACGGCTTTGGCTCAAACTTCATTCAAGGCCAACAAGGCGACGACTTTATTGTGACAGTCGATCAAGACGCGCTTTCGCCGGACACAGTCCAAGGCGGATTTGGCAATGACGTAATTTTCGTTGATGAGGGCGATGTTGTGACGCTGTCTCAAGGCTTGGATCGTGTCACTGTCGATGTCTTTGGAGGGGTGACACAGGACTATCAGGTGGTCACGATCACCGATTTCGATCCAACGCGCGATACTTTGGAGCTGGAAGGGGCGGCTTCGCTGCTGCGGACACCTACGCCGACGGCCCCCGGAGCTGTGGTGGTCAATCCAGTCGCTATTGCGGATCTGGAGGATGGGAGCGGTGCCGTGGTGACGATTAACGAAATTCCGGTCGTGCTGGTTGTGGGTGGGCAAGGCCTGACTTTGGCGAATATTCGCCTGAGCACGTGATGAAATTCCTGCAATCCGGGCTTTGACTTGGCCTTCTGCCGTGCGAGGATTCCCGCATGGTTTGTAAGGAGACGAGTGATGCGGCTAAGGGGTGTGCGAGGGAGTAACAACGTCGAGGATCGGCGCGGCCAGCGCAGTGGCGGTGGTGGGGCCAAAATCGGCGGTGTCGGATTGTTGCTCGTGCTGGCAATCGGATATTTTGCCGGGATCGATGTGAAGCCACTCTTGCAGGGCTTGGAGCAAGGCCAACAGCAAAGCGGAGCGCCGCAACAAATCTCAGCGGAAGAGCAAAAGGCGGCGGAATTTACCTCGCGTGTTTTGGCAACCACCGAAGAGGTGTGGACGCAGGTATTCAAAGAGCAAGCAGGTCGGGTTTATGCGCCGCCTGTGATGGTGCTTTATTCGGGCGTTACCCAGTCACCTTGTGGTGGCGCCAGTGGCGCGACGGGGCCGTTCTACTGCCCTGCGGATCAAAAGGCCTATCTCGACACAGATTTTTTCTCGACCCTGTCGCAGCAATTGGGCGCGCGAGGGGATTTTGCAGCGGCTTATGTGATCGCGCATGAGGTGGCCCATCACGTGCAAAATCAGCTCACCATCTTGCCGCAAGTCGAACAACTGCGCCAAAAGTCCAACCAAGAGCAAGCGAATGCCTTGACGGTGCGCTTGGAGTTGCAAGCCGATTGCTTCTCGGGCGTATGGGCACGGGCCGTGGATGGTTTGCTGGAGCCGGGTGATATCGATGAGGCGCTGAATGCGGCGCGGATGATCGGCGATGATCATTTGCAAAAGCGTGCGGGGCGGGTACCTCAGCCACATACCTTCACCCACGGCACGAGTGAGCAGCGCGCGCGATGGTTCCGCACTGGTTTTGAAACCGGGAGCCTCAAGGCCTGTGATACATTCAGGGCCAACCAGCTATAAGGTCTGCCTCATGACAGGCATCATCATTCAAGCACTGCAGGTGGGTGGCGGGATATTGGCGATCTCGCCATTGCCGGGGCGTGGTGGTGATTATGCCGATGATCTTGAGCATATCCGCGAATGGGCTCCGGCTTTTGTTGTGAGTTTGGTCAGCCGAGTGGAACTTATTGAAGCGGGGGTTGAGCATTTGGGCACCCATCTGCAAGAGCGTGGCGCGCGCTGGATGCATTTGCCCATCCCGGATTACGGGATCCCTGAAGGCACGACCAAAGAAAAATGGCCTCAGGCGTCTCATGTCCTTTTGGACACGCTCAAGGGGGGTGGCCGCGTCTTGGTGCATTGCAAAGGCGGATGCGGGCGCTCGGGCATGATCGCGCTGCGGCTGATGAT
The DNA here is from genome assembly GCA_003512825.1 of Paracoccaceae bacterium. GTDB lineage: Bacteria > Pseudomonadota > Alphaproteobacteria > Rhodobacterales > Rhodobacteraceae > UBA9554. Next base: position 22,573 of record DOOI01000134.1, read on the forward strand.
CGAGGCGGGGGAAGCACCGCAACCGGCCTTGGAGCGGTTACGCGCGGTGCGGCCCTGCGCCATTGAGACCGACGCCCAAATGGATTGGGCGATTGCCGCGCATGGGCCTATTTTCCGTCGCGCTACGCGAGCGGACTAGACCGTGAGCGCGGCGACACCTATCTGCGCGGCGGTTTGGTCAGGCCACGCGTGATACGGCGGGCCTCGGAGCGGGTCTTGCCCATGGTCATCGCATTAAGCGCATCTTCTGCTTTCAACTTTTTCCAGCGCATAACGCGGTCTGCGTCGGCCTCTCCTGCACCAATTGCAGCCAAGACGGCACAACCGGGTTCTGCCTCATGCGCGCAATCGCGAAAGCGGCATTGGGTTGAGAGGTCGGCTAGATCCGCGAAAACAAGGTCAATCCCGTCTGCTACATCATGCAAGCCCAGTTCCCGCATACCCGGCATATCGATGACCCAGCCACCAGCACGCAATGGCAAGAGGGCGCGCGAGGTGGTGGTGTGGCGCCCTTTTTGATCGCCCTCGCGCACGCCACCTGTCGCTTGTTCTGCCAAGGACAGCGCGTTGATCAGCGTTGACTTGCCCACGCCAGAAGACCCGACGAAGGCTACAGTGCGCCCTTGGCCTAGCCATGGTGCAAAGTCCTGTGCCACTTGTGACGACTTGGCGTTGACGGTCAGCACGGCGGCCAAGCGATCTGAAAGACGTGCGGCGCGTGGCGCATATTCGGCTGGGTTTGCCGCCAGATCGGATTTCGTGAGCACGATCACCGGGGCCACATCGGCCTCCAGAGCCAAAGCGAGATAGCGCTCCAGTCGGGCCTCATTAAAGTCTTCGTTGCAGGAGGTGGTGACAAAGAGCGTATCGACATTGGCCGCCAATAATTGCGGCTTGGCCTCGACCCCGGCCGCACGACGGCTCAAGAGGCTTTGACGCGGTAAGATCGAGGTGACGCGGCCTGTTTCAGGATCAGCGGTGACCCAGTCGCCAACGGTGACCTGACCTGCGGACATCTCTGGTGGAAATCCAAGGGCGCGTTCGCCCTCACCCCCAAGACCTGCCGCTTCTTTGCGGCGCACTGCAATCAGGCGATAGGCCAATTGACCTGCGGGCACTGCGGCAGCTTGCGCCGCGACCATGCCAAGAGGCTGAGCCCAGAGAGGGATATCAACCATTGGCGTGTGATGGGGTAAGGTGAGAGGCTGGACAACGACCCA
>DOOI01000133.1:0-274 GCA_003512825.1 Paracoccaceae bacterium
GACGTTCCTTGATCGAGCGGTCCCAACACAAGGAAGGTGAGCATAGCCAGAAAAGGCCCCAAAAGCACAAGGCTCAGGGTTGCAATATTCTGAAGCCGCTTGATGCGCCGCAGACGACCGAGACGATCCCAGCCTGCCCCTCGGCGTGCCAAATAGGACACGTCGCCTCATCCATACCTTGGGGTGCAAAATCACCCAACCGCCATATACCGTGATCTCTTGCGACCAGAGTCGCTCATCCGCCACGAACTGTTGCGGTTTTACATCAACTTGC
>DOOI01000133.1:548-3598 GCA_003512825.1 Paracoccaceae bacterium
CAACTTGCGGCGGCGTGTCACGCGAATATCCAACTCGGTGATCTTCTTTCTCAACGTATTGCGGTTGATCCCGAGAAGATCGGCACATTTTGCCTGATTTCCTGCGCTTGCTTCCAAGGCAATCTCGATGAGGGGCGCTTCTACCTCGCGTAAAATCCGGGCATGCAGGCCGGGCGGCGGCAAAGCATTGCCGTGCAAATCGAAATATCGACGCAGATGGCGCATCACCGACCCCGAGAGTTTTTCACTCTCGCCGCCTGCCTGCAGCATCGGCTCCATTTGCGGCTGACTGCCCAACACAGACTCGACTTCACTGCGCGCAATCTCTTCGGCGCGACTGGTCAGCACGAGGCGACGAATAGCGTTTTCCAACTGGCGCACATTCCCGGGCCAACTATAGACCCGCATCAATTCTTGCGCGTCCCGCGCAAACCGACGCCGCGGCGCACCATCGCGCTCCGCGCGGGTCAAGAAATGCTCTGCAAGCAAGGGAATATCCTCGACGCGTTCGCGCAGCGAAGGCACCGCCAGCACCGCTCCCGACAGTCGATAGTATAAATCAGGGCGCACTGTGCCCTTTTCCAACCCCACAGCCAAATCGCCCTGTGACGCGGCCATGAACCGCGGTACATAATCGCCGGGGCTGTCCATCATCCGCACGATACGCGCCTGCACCTCAAGCGATACATCGCCGATCTCGTCGATCAAAAGCGTGCCGCCCTTGACCCGTGCTAGCACCCGCGCCGGCCCCTCAAGGTCCATCAAATCTGCTTCCGTCACCGTGATAAACGGCAAGGTCCGCCGATCCGAGAAGTCGTGAATAGCGCGTGCAATCAAGGACTTGCCTGTTCCACTCTCGCCCGCAATCAAAACTGGCAAATCAGTGTTCATCACCCGCGCCACCAAACGATAAAGCGCCTGCATCGCAGGTGTCCGCCCCACCAAAGGCAGATCATCAGGGCGCTCCACCTCATCTGTCACCGGCTTTGAGGGCGCCCGCGCGCGCCGACTTTCCAAGGCCCGCGCCGTCCGTTTCATCAAATCAGGCAGATCGAATGGCTTGGGCAAATAGTCATAAGCTTCGGCTTCCGTGGCCTGAATGGCGGTCATGATCGTGTTTTGCGCCGAGATCACGATCACGGGCAATCCAGGACGGTCTTGATGAATTTTCGGCAACATTTCCAAGCCATTGCCATCCGGCATCATGACATCGGAAATCACCACATCTCCCTTTCCCTCGGCCACCCACCGCATCAATGTCGTCAGGGACGAGGTCGCATGCACCTTGCAGCCCGCTCGCGTCAGCGCCTGCGTCAAGACCGTACGGATCGTGCGGTCATCATCTGCAACAAGAACCGTACCATCCATCACAAGCCTGCCTTTCTGTCACGTTTGATTAGTTTTGCGGGTTTGGGTGCCATCGGCAGCGAGATGCGAAAAACCGTGCGTCCGGGCACGGAATTCACCCCAATCCAACCGTCATGGTCCGAAATGATTTTCGCCGTCAGCGCCAAGCCCAATCCCGTGCCGTTCTCGCGGCCCGAGACAAAGGGCTCAAAGATATCATCCGCAATATGGGGCGGAATGCCCGGCCCATCATCGACCACTTCAACCTGCAAAGGCAGCGATTGGCCCGAGCCATCCGAGCGGCGCATGCGGAATGAGTGGTCGTAATAGGTGTGCAGCGTGATACTCCCGCCCTTGGCATCTGCAACTTCCGATGCGTTCTTGATCAGGTTCAGCACCACCTGCAAAAGCTGATCCGCATCGCCCCATGCCATCGGCAGCGACGGGTCATAATTTTCCAAGATCTTCATATGCGCGCCGTACCCCAATAGCGCCGAGCGCCGCGCGCGATCCAAGACATCGTGTATATTTACCTCACGCCGATCCGGCGGCGAGAGGTTGCCAAACTGCTCCACCTGCTCCAAAAGCTTCACAATCCGCCGACTTTCCTCCACAATAAGATCCGTTAATTCAAGATCTTCTGGTGGTAAGTTCATGCTAATAAGCTGCGCGGCGCCGGTAATCCCCGCCAAGGGGTTCTTGATCTCATGCGCCAGCATTTCCGCCATGCCAATCGCCGACTTTGCCGCCGATTTGACGGTCTGGCTTTGGGTAATCCGCCCTGCCAATTCGCGCGGCGTCACCAAGACCAGAATACGCTCGTCTTGGCCGTGAATAGGCGCAATTTGTAACGTGCAGCGCACAGGTGCCCGCTCGCCTGTGCCCACATCCACATCATTGACAAAAAGCGGCGTGCGCGTCTTTCGCACCCGCATCATGGCCTCTTCTAGGGGCGCATCCACGTGCAACCGATCCCAAATCGGCTGGCCTGTCACCGAGCGCAGCGACGCATTAAGGAACAGTTCTGCAGTCGGGTTTATGTCCAAAATTTGATCTGCACCGTCGATCACCAAGGCCGGGATCGGCAATGAAGACCAAAGTGCCGTGTCATCAATTCCGCTCATGCGGCCGCCCTTTCGACATCCACGCCAAAATCCCGGATCATTTGATGCACCTCGCAAACAGCCTTGGCCGTCAACACTTTGCGCCGCAACGCAGCCGATGTGCCTGCGCGATCCATATACCACCCCAAATGCTTGCGCGCGACACGCGCCCCCAACTCGGCTCCATAAAACGTTAGCATTGCTTCGTAATGCTCTGAAATCATGTCAGAAAGCTGCTCACCCTGCGGAACAATTGGCGCAGGAGCACCATGCAGCGCATGACCAATCTCCGCCAAGACCCAAGGTGCGCCTTGCGCGCCTCGCCCGATCATCACCCCATCCGCCCCAGAGAGCCGTTGCGCCTCGGACGCGGTCTTGGCATCCACGATATCGCCATTGGCAATGACCGGAATCGAAACGGCCTCTTTCACCGCGCGAATGGCCGCCCAATCGGCCTCTCCCTTGTAGAACTGACAGCGCGTGCGCCCATGAATGACCACCATCCGCACGCCTGCCGCTTCGGCACGATGCGCGAGATCGGCGGCCACATGTGCCTCATCCCAGCCTAGCCGTGTCTTGAGTGTCACCGGCACGTCTACA
>DOOI01000133.1:3879-8963 GCA_003512825.1 Paracoccaceae bacterium
CACCTGCACGTCTTCAGCCGCCACAACCGCCTCAATCAGCCGCAACGCATGATCCAGATCTTTCAAAAGCGCCGATCCAGAATAGCCCCCCGTCACCTTTTTTGCCGGGCAACCCATGTTGATGTCTATCGCCCGTGCGCCCATATCGGCCACCATCCGCGCGGTCTGCGCCATGGGGCGGGCCTCGCGCCCGGCTATTTGCACCGAGGTATTCTCTACATCAGCACCCAGCTCCGCCTTTTCCCGCGTACCGGGGCGCGCGGTCAGGAATTCTCCACTCGCAATCATCTCAGATACCACCAACCCCGCACCAAACCGCTGCACCAAGGCGCGGAAGGGCAAATCGGTGATTCCCGCCATTGGGGCGAGGAAAACCGGCGGGGAAAAGCGAAGGTGATCCGAGAGGCAAATCATGTGCCCAATCCTTGTGCATGTTCTCTGTGCTACGCGCCAACGCACAAAGCCTCAATGAATTGTAGGGTTTGCGGGTAGTCCCAAAAGAACATATGCACAATAATTAGGCAACCGCTTAGGGAAGCCGCGCATTGCTCTTCGGCGCGCCCCCGCCTATCCCTTGAAAGACAGGTTTTTTCAGGAGCTCGGCGATGTCCCTCGCGATCCTCATTGTCGCCGCAGGGCGCGGCACACGCGCAGGCACGGAGCGGCCCAAGCAATGGCACCCGCTCGCGGGGGCACGGGTGATTGACCATACCTTGGCGCTTTTTAAAGATTTGCCGGGCCTTGGGCCGATCTGTGTAGTCCATCATCCCGATGATACCGATCCACTGCCCGATCATGTGATTACCGCAATAGGGGGCGCCACGCGCGATGCATCGGTGCGTGCGGGCCTTGCCGCCTTGGCACCTTTCATTCCATCGCGGGTTCTGGTGCATGATGCCGCGCGCCCCTGCACACCGCGCAGCGTTATTCTTGATGTGATTGCTGCACTCGACACCTATCCCGCCGCCGCGCCCGCCCTCGCGGTAACCGACGCGCTCTGGCGGGCCGACATCGATCACGAAACATGCCTCGTGCGCGGCGTCCAAGACCGCAGCGGGCTTTATCGCGCACAGACCCCCCAAGGCTTCCGCTTTTCAGCGCTGGTCACCGCCCATGCCAACGTCCTCAGCCCTGCTGCGGATGATGTTGAAATCGCCCGTGCCGCCGGACTGGACGTCGCAGTCGTTCCGGGCCATGAAGACAACCTGAAAATCACTCACCCCGCGGATTTTGCCCGCGCCGAACGGATCTTGCGAGGCTCCATGGATATTCGCCTAGGCAATGGCTACGACGTGCATCGGTTTTGCGACGGCACGCAAGTATGGCTCTGCGGTATCAGCGTGCCGCATTCGCATGGGCTAGACGGTCATTCCGATGCGGATGTGGGGATGCACGCTATCACCGACGCGATTTATGGCGCCATGGCCGAAGGCGACATCGGCCGCCATTTTCCACCATCCGACCCGCAATGGAAGGGCGCGGCCAGTCATATTTTCCTGCGCCATGCCGCAGAATTGGCGCGCAATCGCGGCTTTGCCATCTCGAATGTCGATTGCACATTGGTCTGCGAACGTCCAAAAATCGGCCCTCACGCCAGCGCCATGCAAGCCGCACTCGCCGCCATTCTGGATATTTCCGCCGACCGCGTGTCGGTAAAGGCCACCACATCGGAACGTCTTGGCTTTACAGGCCGCGAAGAAGGCATTGCAGCGCTGGCCACAGCAACCTTGGTGAAACCATGAACCGTCTGATCGCCACCTTTTTCGGAGTAGGCTACCTGCGCCCGGCCCCCGGCACATGGGGCTCACTTGCGGCCTTGCCCGTCGCTTGGGCGCTCAATGAATTGGGCGGGATGCCCTTGGTGCTTGTCGCTCTTGCTCTGGCCATTTTGGGCGGCTGGTGGGCCACTGCCGCCTTCACCGCCGCGCGGGCCGATAAGGACCCCTCAGAAGTCGTGATCGACGAAGTTGCAGGCCAATGGATTGCCCTGTTGCCTGTCTTCATCGGAGCGTCTCACGCAGGTGTGCAAACCTTGGCGCTCTGGCCGGGATGGATCACAGCTTTCGTCGCCTTTCGCCTCTTTGATATTTGGAAACCCGGCCCAATCGGGTGGGCAGATCGGCGTGGCGATGCCCTTGGGGTCATGCTTGACGATCTGATCGCTGGGGTCGCGGCTGCACTCTGCGTTATGGCTGGTGCCGCTCTTGCACATGGGGTGCTTGCCTCTTGAACCCATCCCTCGTCTCCGAACTGCTTGCGGCGTGCCGCGCACATGGCTGGCGAATTGCCACAGCCGAAAGCTGCACAGGCGGATTGATCGCGGGCGCATTGACTGAAATACCCGGCTCTTCCGATGTCGTGGACCGTGGTTTTGTCACCTATTCCAACACCGCCAAAACCGACATGCTGGGCGTTTCACCGACGACACTGGCCCGCTTTGGCGCTGTCTCGGAAGAGGTCGCCCGCGAAATGGCCTTGGGCGCACTGACCCGCGCCAAAGTGCATTTGGCCATCTCGGTCACCGGGATCGCAGGGCCCGGCGGGTCAGAGTTCAAACCCGAAGGACGCGTTTGTTTCGGACTTGCCACTTCTTTGGGCACCCTGCCCCAGACTGTCAGCGAAACCTGCGACTTTGGCCCATTGGGTCGGGCCGCAGTACGTGCCGCCGCAGTGGCCCATGCGCTGGCGCTCCTGCAAAACGCAACCAAATCCTGATGAAACTTTAAGCATCGCCCGTGATAATTGCATAAATTTAAGGCAATTTCAAAACCGCTCATCAAAGTAGCGTGCCAAAGCTTCCTTTTTCATCCCGAGCCCGTTTGATGCACTCCAAATCAATCACCTCACACCAAAGGGACGGAAAATGAACGGAGCGGATACCGCATGGATCATCGTCGCCACGGCGCTGGTTCTTTTTATGACCCTGCCGGGCTTGGCCCTCTTCTACGGCGGCCTTGTGCGGGCCCGCAACGTGCTGTCGGTCTTCATGCAATGCTATGCCATTGCCTGCTTGATGAGCGTGCTGTGGTTCGCCTTTGGCTATTCCATCGCTTTTGGCGGTGAAGGCGCGTTTTGGGGTGGATTGGGAAAATCCTTCCTCTGGGGGGTCGCACCTGACAGCCTGACGGGCACTATTCCCGAAGTTCTGTTCTTCGCATTCCAGATGACTTTCGCCATCATCACCCCGGCTCTGATCGTCGGGGCCTATGTCGAGCGTATCGGGTTTGGCTTCGTTCTGCTCTTCTCCGGCCTCTGGATGCTTTTGTGCTACGCACCTGTCACGCATTGGGTTTGGGGCGGTGGTTTTCTTGCAGCGGGCGGTATCTTTGGTACGGAAGGCGTCAAGGACTTCGCAGGCGGCATCGTTGTGCATGAAACAGCAGGTCTCGCAGCGCTGATCATCGCCGTCATGCTGGGCGCGCGGAAAAATCGCAGCACCCCACCGCACAATCCCGGTTACGTGATGATCGGTGCTGCCATGCTCTGGGTGGGTTGGTTTGGCTTCAACGGCGGTTCACAACTCGCCGCAGACGGTGGCGCTGCCTTGGCGCTGACGGTTACACATATCTCTGCCGCAACGGCATCGCTCACATGGGCCTTGTGGGAACGTATCAAATTCGGCCGCGCCTCGCTGGTGGGTCTGGTTACAGGCACCATTGCGGGCCTCGCCTCGATCACGCCTGCCTCTGGCTTTGTCGGCCCGATCGAAGCGCTGATCATCGGTGCTGTCGCAGGTGTGCTGTGCCAAGAAGCAGTGCTGCTGATCCGCAACCGCCTGAAAATTGACGACACACTCGACGTCTTTGCGGTGCATGGCGTGGGTGGGATCTTTGGCACGATCATGATCGCGGTCTTTGGCGCAGGAACATGGATCGCCCAACTCGGCAGCCTCGCCATTGTTGGCATTTATACCGTTGTCGTCACTGTCGTCTTGGTCAAGCTGGTGGGCCTCGTCACGCCGCTTCGGGTAGATGCAGAAACCGAAACAAATGGTCTCGATCTTTCGGTGCATGGCGAACGCGCATACGATCACAATTCCTGAACCACACTTTGACTGCTTGAAAGGCCGCTCCACGGGGGGCGGCCTTTTGCATGGGTCTTACGCGGGCGAATAAAGCGCTTTTGCCCGTGTCTCAAAGGCGCGCACGATCCGCTGCATCGCCTCGTTGAACACCAGCCCAATCACACCTTGCAAAAGCGCGTTCTTGAATTCGAAATCCACAAAAAACGCCACATCACAGCCACCATCGGCCCGTGGCGCAAAATCCCATGTGCTTTTCATATATTTGAACGGCCCGTCCAGATATTCTGTATCAATATGTCGACGGGCCGGGTCGAGGATCACTTTGCTGCCAAACCGCTCGCGAAACACTTTGAACGAAATGACCAGATCCGCCAGCATCTCTTCGCGCCCCGCTCCCAGATCTGTCACCGACCGGATCCGCGCCGCCGCGCACCATGGTAAAAACTGCGGATATTTCGCCACATCCGCCACCAGCGCATACATCTGGTCCGCGCTATAGGGCAAAGGTTTGGTTTCCGAATGGGTAGGCATTGCGATTATGCGCCTCAGACCGTTTACAGTGGGGCCTCATGTCGTAAATTGGGGCGGTAAATGCAAGAGGAAGCCATGCCGCAGCGCCCCTATGTGATCGACCAGATGATCTCCGCCAAAGCGATCGCCGCCCGCATCGAGGCGCTCAGCCACGAGATTGAGGCGGAGTTTGCCAATACCGACAAGCTTGTCGTCGTCGGATTGCTGCGCGGCTCTTTCGTCTTTATCGCCGATCTGGTGCGGGAATTGGACTTGCCCGTTGAAGTGGATTTTCTCGAAGCCTCTTCTTATGGAAACGCCATGGAATCATCGCGCGAAGTGCGTATTTTGAAGGACTTGCGCTCTCCAATTGAAGGGCGCGATGTCTTGGTCGTCGAGGATATCGTCGACACGGGCCACACCCTTCACCACGTGACGGCGCTGTTGAAATCGCGTGGCCCAGCCCGGCTCAAGACCATCGCACTGCTCGACAAGCCTTCGCGTCGCGAAGCCCCGTTCCGGGCCGATTGGATCGGCTTTGAAATTCCCT
>DOOI01000133.1:9227-21454 GCA_003512825.1 Paracoccaceae bacterium
GATCGGCTTTGAAATTCCCGATGAATTTGTCGTGGGCTATGGCATCGATTTCGCACAACGCAATCGAAACCTCGCCTATATCGGCAAAGTCCGTTTCACCGATGACGCCTGAGCGCTTAAAAATCCTTGGCCAAAGCTTCCCCTTCGGCAATCTCCTGTGCACTCAGCCCGGCGCGGATCTCATCGCAATTGGCGCCATCCAAGCTTTTGATAGCCCATAGGCAATACGCAAGGCCCAGCGATGGATTGCGCCAATAGCCTGCGTCCTCGGCACTCATCATCTCGCCCAAAGCGCGCGCGCCCTCTGGGTCTCCAAGGCTCAGCGCCTCTTGCAAGAGCGCAAAAGCCACCACCGGATCAGGCGCGGTTCCAAAACCATCGCGATAGGCAATTCCAAGCCGCGCCAAGGCTCGTGCCGAACCAAGTGCTGCCGCCTGCGCCAAAGCCGAGCGGGCGGCCCCCGGATCAGGCGGAGAGGACGCCAGCGCCAAATCCGCAAGCGCAAGGCCGGCCTGAGCATCCCCCAAGCCAAGCGCTACCCCTAAAAATACCGCCGCACTGCCCGGGTCATTGGCCCGCAAACTCTCCGCTTTGAGCGCAAAACCGCGCGACTCTCCTGCAGACATCGCCGCTTCGATCCACTTTGTCGCCGCCTCAGACTGGCCCGATTGCAGCGCATCTTCGGCCAGAACCACAGCCGCGGGCCCATGTCCTTGTTCTGCGGCTTTGCCAAACCACTCACGCGACAGCCGCGCATCCGCGCCGCGCCCCAAACCGTCTCGATAGGCAATCGCCAGCAAGAACTGTGCCTCTGCCACACCGGCGCGGGCAGCAGGTTCAATCACCTTGAGAGCCTTTTCAGGGTCCGTGACCAGCTCCGCCGCTGCGGTTTGAAAATCCGCGACTGGGGTCGTGCCGCCGTCGGACTGCGCCCGGCCCTGCCCCGCACCCAATGCCGCAACCAACGCCACAGCACAAATCACCACCCCAAAAAATCGTCTCACCACAATCAACCCGTCACTCTCTGACCTGAATGACTCAACCCTAACCGGTGTTACCTTCCGCGAAAAGCCCGTCTCCCGCGAGGCCCACCGACTGCGCGCCAAGCCATTCCACCAAACGATTTCTGACCAAGCGAATACGGGGAACCTCGCGCAGGTCTCCATGGCTTGCCACCCAAAGCGGCACCTTGATTCGCTGCCCCTGTTCTGTGCGCCGCTCAACCCCGGGCAGGGTATCGCCCAAAATACAGGGCAAAAAACATTGCCCCACACCTGCGGCAACCATCCGCGCCAAAACCTGAAAACTATCCGCCACAGCGACAACCCTATGCCCCTCGCGCTCCATCCATTCCGAGGGTTGCGTTCGCGCCAAAATACCACCCAAACCTAACCACCCATTCACCCCCGCCCGCCCATAGACTGCAAAGCCCAACGAACAGGGGCTTTCTCCTTCCATGTCGTCGGGCAGCTTCATCGCGGGGCGCAGCGCCAGATCTGCTTGCGCCCGCGCCAAATCGTGGTGCGCGTTGCCTTGCATCACTTCAACCCGCACCTCCGGATGACGCACCGCAAACTCGGCCAGAAACCCCGGCAAAACGCTTTGGCACAGCGTGTCTGTCGAGGCCAACCGCACCTGCCCCGCAATTGTTCCGGTGCCGCCTTGCATCAGATTTTGGACCGAGGCCACCGCCTGCGCGACTTCGCGCGCGGCATCGATAACTCGAATGCGTTCTGGCAACAGGCGATAGCCTTGGGCGCCGCGTTCAAATACCGCCCCCCCATGAGCCTCCTCAAAGGCTTGAATGCGCCGCAAGACTGTCGCATGGGTCACATTCAGCACGCGCGCCGCCGCAGAAAGCGTTCCACAATCCGCCACCGCGAGTACAAACCTCAAGTCGTCCCAATCAGGGCTGTGCATGAATGAAGACCCCTTCTTCGCAAATGTGAAATGGTCATCCCTGAGTTGCACCTTATAGTCAAAGCCATAAACGTAACTTGACAGGGAGTTTACCAATGAAGCGCTTCTCATTCGCCGTCGCTGTGGCCGCCATGGGCCTCATCGCCGTTCCAGCCCTTGCCCAGGATTTTTCGGGCAACGTCAAAGCCCGTCAGGGCCAGTTCCGCATCCTCGCCATCAACCTCGGTATTCTGGGCGGCATGGCCAAAGGCGAAATGCCTTATGACGCGGCCACCGCTCAAGCCGCAGCAGACAGCATTGCTGCCGTATCGATGATCAACCAAGGCCCGCTCTGGCCTCAGGGCTCTGACAACATGTCGATGGAAGGCACCCGTGCCCTGCCCGCAATCTGGGAAAACCAAGCCGATCTCGGCGCGAAATGGGCCGCACTTGGCGAAGCCGCCAAAGGCCTTCAAGCAGCCGCTGGAACAGATGCAGCCGCAATCGGCGCTGCCCTTGGTGCCGTTGGTGGCACTTGCAAAGCTTGCCACGACGCCTACCGCGCTCCGGAAAGCTGATCGCAGACCATGCGATTGAACCTAGTGCGCCGCAACGTGATCAAAACCTTCTTGGTCCTGACGATCTCCGTCGGCGCTCTTGGCTGGCTCCTAACAGGGGCCAGCCCGCTTCCCTCTGATGGTTTCGCGACACTCGACAGTGACGCCACGCGTGGCGAAGCGGTGTTTTGGGCCGCCGGATGTGCCTCATGTCACGTCGCTCCCGGCACCGAAGAAGCCGACCGCCCCATCCTTGCAGGCGGTCAAAGCTTTGCTTCGCCCTTCGGCACGTTCCACGCGCCCAATATTTCGTCCGACCCCGTCGCTGGAATTGGCTCTTGGTCCGTAGCCGACCTTGGTAATGCGCTCTTGCGTGGCGTTTCCCCTAAGGGGCAGCATTATTACCCCGCCTTTCCCTACACCGCCTATACGCATATGGCGCCCGGCGATGTGGCTGATCTGCATGCCTATCTGCTCAGCCTGCCCGCATCCTCCACACCAAGCCAAGCCCATGACCTCGGCTTTCCCTTCAATATCCGGCGCAGCGTCGGGGTGTGGAAATGGCTCTACCTTCGCAGTGATTGGGTCTTGCAAGACGCCCCCACCCCGGAATTGGAGCGCGGTCGCTATCTGGTCGAGGCCTTGGGCCATTGCGCGGAATGCCACACGCCCCGCACGGCGTTAGGTGGTCTCTCGCAACGCGATTGGATGGCAGGCGCCCCCAACCCCTCTGGTCCTGGGCGCATTCCTGCCATTCATCCCAAGACTTTGAACTGGTCCGTCGAAGAAATCGCCTATTACCTTGAAACTGGCTTTACACCAGATTTTGACAGCGCAGGTGGCCATATGGCTCGGGTCGTCTCCAACTTCGCCCGCCTGCCTGCCACAGATCGCCTTGCCGTCGCGGCCTATCTCAAAGCGTTGCAATAAAAAGGCGCGCAAAATTAAGCGCGCCCTTTCAATATCTTATCAGGCTTTCTTCAGGCTTTTGCCAGCTTCGCCACCCGCGCGTCGCGCAGCCGAGCGAAATCGTCCCCCGCATGATAGGACGACCGCGTCAGCGGCGTTGCCGAAACCATCAAGAACCCTTTGCCATAAGCCGCTTTTTCATAAGCGGCGAATTCCTCGGGTGTTACAAAACGATCCACGCGATGGTGCTTCGGCGTGGGTTGCAGGTATTGCCCCACAGTCAAGAAATCGATATCGGCGGCGCGCATATCGTCCATCACCTGCAACACACCTTGGCGATCTTCGCCCAAACCCACCATGATCCCGGACTTCGTGAAAATCGACGGGTCCAATTCCTTCACCCGCTGCAACAGCCGCAACGAATGGAAATAACGCGCACCGGGACGCACTTCTGGATAAAGCCCCGGCACCGTTTCTAGGTTGTGGTTGAACACATCCGGCCGTGCGGCCACCACAACCTCCAGCACCTCAGGGGCACATTTCAGGAAATCAGGGGTCAGAATCTCGATTGTCGTGCCCGGTGCGCGATGCCGGATGGCACGGATCGTCTGAGCGAAATGCTCGGCCCCGCCATCGTCAAGGTCATCGCGATCCACGCTGGTAATCACCACATGGTTCAGGCCCAGTTTGGCCACGGCATCCGCCACCCGGCCCGGCTCAAACGCGTCCAAGGTCTGCGGCTTTCCCGTCGCGATGTTGCAAAAGGTGCAGCCACGCGTGCAAATTTCACCCATGATCATCATGGTGGCATGGCCTTGGCTCCAGCATTCTCCCGCATTCGGGCAGCTGGCCTCTTCGCATACCGTCGACAGCTTGAACTCCCGGACAATCCGCCGCGTCTGTGCATAGCCCTCGCCGCCGGGGGCCTTCACCCTGATCCATGCCGGTTTTTTCGGCTGAGCCTGATCAGGGCGGTGCGCCTTTTCGGGGTGGCGCTGTTCGGGGATTTTCAGGTCGCGCAAGGGTCGGTCCTCCATCACTGCCGCTCCTCTAGCACATTGCGCGGACGAAAGGAATTCCGCCCGCGCAAAGCGGCATTGCAATATGACCGCAGATTAGCCGATCAAATGCGCCTCTGGTCCCAAAGCGGCATAATGCTGTTTGAGCCGCCCCAAGGCTATTTTCAAAACCACTTTCCCCGACCGCGCCGCCCAACCCATCTGCTTTTCCACAGTCTCTATCCCTTCCAATTTGCAGCAGCAGCGCAGCACCACATCCCCCAGCCCCGGCCCCAATTCCCGCAGCGCCGTCAAGACCCGGCTCAAGGCCGCGTCGGTGCCCGGCCCGCCGCCGGCGCGCGGCACCGCCGCTCCCCCCCAAACCAGCGCCTCCCAATCCACAATCACGGGTCGGCCGACCTGTGCCATCTCGAAATCCTCGCGCAGCCTCTCGCCTGCCCGCACCAGATCCTCTGCCAGAAACGGCAGACCCGCCTTATCGCGACGCCGCGCCAACCCGAGGACTGGCGATTCTGTTGGCCCATAGCGGTGGTTGCGCTTGCCACTCTCTTCCTCTTCGGCAAATGCCAGAGTTGGCAGGGCATTCAGCCCGGCAAAACCGACCGCCGCCTCCGCCATGCCCCGTGATGCCGCCGATTCCTGCAACGCCATCATCTGCATCAAGGCAGCGCGCCCCGCTGCGGTGATCTGATAGCGCGCAATCCGTCCCGGTGTGACACAGCTGATCCATTCCTTCAGCGCCATCGCTTCTGCAATGGCCCGGTCCACCGACGCTGTTCGCGTTGCAGTCCCATCCGGCATCTCCCGCACCACAACGGCCATTTCCATATCGCTCGCCACAGCCAAGACCGCATGATGTTCCATCAAACGTCGCAAAACCCGCAGCCCCTCTCCGCGCAAGTTCTCCTCGCTCGGCGCCGCCTCCCCTTGGGGAAAGGCGCTTGATTTCGGTGGGGTGTGAAGCTCGGTCATCGTTGGCGTCTCCTCATTGGGGGGCCCATTGCGCCCGCTCGCGGGTGCTGGGCCAAGTCGCTGCAAGGCCAATTCCACAAGTATATCGTCCCGCCGAAGTTCGATGCGCCGGATCTGCCGCAGCACTGTAGAAGCATGACAGCCCGCATCGCGCGCCAATTCCCGCATAGAACGCCCTTGCTCAACATGCGCGAGATAGTGCTGCGCGGCATCAGGCACCCAAGTTGGTAAATGAGCAGGCGAAAAGCGGTCGGTCATTGATGCCTCTTGGTCAATCGTGCTGTCGTTGTTGTCCACAGGTTTATCCCCAGACAGAACGCAACCTAGACGAGAAAACGTTACTCAATGGTTAATTGTTTCGATAACGTCAATAATGTTTTTTAACTTGTAAACAATGAGGTGAGGCAGCGCGCGGTGGATAGCATGACGCGCAACACACTTTTTGGTTGAAATATGAAGGGATCTGACAATTCGCAAAGGAGCCTGAAATGTCCATCACCCTTCCAACGGCCATCGCCACGCTGCACCGCCCCGGCCTCTTGGTCCGTTCCGCCCGTGCCGGCCTTGAATGGTATCGCCGCGATAGTCATCTGCGACGCCTCTTGGGTCCAGGCCGCCCCCCTGCCATCGGCGCCGCCCTCGCCCCGCTCATGGCTGCCGAAGAGATGCTGGAACAAGAACGGCGGAGCGGCCATATCGGCTACTCCGCCGTGCGTCACGTGTCCTTGCTCATCGCCATTCTCGCCGAGGCGCAAATGATGCGCGTCGAGGCTTTGGTCGAGGGCGAGGCGCGTTAGACAAACGCGTCTGGCATCGAGGCCTTCTTGTTCACCACATATTCTTCCAGCCC
This sequence comes from Paracoccaceae bacterium, assembly GCA_003512825.1. Lineage (GTDB taxonomy): Bacteria > Pseudomonadota > Alphaproteobacteria > Rhodobacterales > Rhodobacteraceae > UBA9554. Next base: position 15,434 of record DOOI01000133.1, read on the forward strand.
TTCGCGGATCCCGGCATCAATCTCCGGCGCCACATAGTCCGCCAAAAGCTTTTCTACCCGCGCCGAAGCCAGTGCCATCGTATCGCGGCTGCCTTCTTCGGCCCATGTCTCGAAGGGTTTGTAGTCAAACAGATCGGTGCGCCAGAAAGCGGATTTGAAATTCGCCTGCGTGTGCTCACAGCCCAGATAATGCCCGCCCGGTCCCACTTCACGGATCGCGCCCATGGCTTGGGCGTTCTCATCTACTGAAATGCCCTTCGCCAAATGATGCAAAACGCCCAGTTGGTCGGCATCCATCACGAACTTTTCATACGACGAGACCAATCCGCCTTCGAGCCAGCCACAGGCGTGCAACATAAAGTTCACCCCCGACAACAGCCCCATATTCAAGCTATTCGCTGTCTCATAAGCCGCTTGCGCGTCAGGCAGCTTTGATCCGCAGAACGACCCCGCCGACCGATAAGGCAGCCCCATACGCCGCGCCAATTGCCCCGCGCCATAGGTGATATGCGCGGCTTCCGGCGTGCCAAATGTCGGCGCACCCGAGTTCATGTCGATCGACGTCACGAAGGCGCCGAAAATCGCCGGGCTGCCCGCGCGCACCAACTGGCTATAGGCAATGCCCGCCAGCACTTCCGCCATAACCTGCGTCAGCGTGCCCGCCACCGAAACTGGCGCCATGGCGCCCCCCACGATGAAGGGCGAAATGATCGAAGCTTGGTTATTGGCGGCAAAAACCTCCAAAGCCCCCATCATCGTATCGTCAAAGGTCATCGGCGAGTTGATGTTGATCAGGCTGGTCATCACCGTATTTTGCTGAACAAAGTCTTTGCCAAACAAAATGCCAGACATATCAACAGAATCCTGTGCCCGCGACGGTTCGGTCACCGAGCCCATATACGGCTTGTCCGAAAGCGTCATATGCGCGAACAACATGTCCAGATGCCGCTTGTTCACCGGAATATCTGTAGGCTCGCACACCGTGCCGCCCGAATGGTGCAACCACTTCGACATATAGCCAAGTTTCACGAAGTTGCGGAAATCTTCCATAGTCGCATAGCGCCGACCGCCTTTGGCATCATGCACGAAGGGCGGGCCATACACCGGGGCCAGCACCATGTTCTTGCCGCCAATATCCACCGACCGCTCAGGATTGCGGGCATGTTGGGTATAAGACGCCGGAGCCGTAGCACATAGCTGGCGGGCCAGACCGCGTGGAATATGCACGCGCTCTCCCTCAACCTCTGCGCCCGCCGCCTTCCACCGCTCCAAAGCCTCCGGGTTATTGACGAAATTTACCCCAATTTCCCAAAGCACCGTTTCCGCATTGGCCTCGATGATCTCAAGTGCCTCATCGTTGAGAATTTCAAAGTTCGGGATGTTGCGCTGAATGAACTTCGCCGTCTCGAACGAGACCGAGCTGCGCTCGGCGCGCCGTGCAGCCCCGCCACCACCGCGAGCTCTGCGAACAGGTGCTTCGACATCTGCCATGGGAATCCTCCGTCATAGGGCGTGCGCGCCTTTTCTCTGACCTCTGATTACCCAATGCGCCCGCATCGCCTCATGGCGATTGCGTCCTCTGAGCGACAAACGCGACATGAAGCGCGCAGAGGCGACATTTCCACAAAACCTCCCGCTTCACGCACGCCTGCCCTCTTGCACGCACGCGCGTCGCGCGCTAGCAGATCGCATGCAAAAAACATCCTCCCACGACCGCCTCCTCATCATCGACTTTGGCTCTCAAGTGACGCAGCTCATTGCGCGGCGTCTGCGGGAACTGAACGTGTATTGCGAAATCCACCCCTTCCAAACCGTGACCGATGCGTTCCTCGCATCCTTCGCGCCCAAGGCGGTGATCTTCTCAGGCGGTCCGGCATCGGTTTTCACTGAAGGCGCGCCAAGGCCGCCAAAGTCAGTCTTTGATCTCGGCGTGCCAATCCTCGGGATCTGCTATGGTCAGCAAGTGATGATGCATTGCTTGGGCGGCAAGGTCGAGCGCGGCCATGGAACCGCCGAATTTGGCCGGGCCTTTGTCACTCCAAAGAACGGTGCATTACCGCTCCTGGATGGCTGGTTCACTGATAACCGCGAGCAAGTCTGGATGAGCCACGGCGATCATGTGTCTGAAATCGCTCCGGGTTTTGAGGTCTACGGAACCTCCCCCAATGCGCCTTTCGCCATCACCGCCGACGTGTCACGCAATTTCTATGCGGTGCAATTTCACCCCGAAGTGCACCACACCCCAAAGGGCGCGAAACTCTACGAGAATTTCGTCCGCCTCGCAGGCTTTTCTGGCGACTGGACCATGGGGGCCTATCGCGAAGAAGCCATCGCCAAAATTCGCGCCCAAGTCGGCGACCGCAAAGTGATCTGCGGCCTCTCTGGCGGCGTCGACAGCTCGGTCGCGGCGGTGCTCATCCATGAAGCCATTGGCGACAACCTGACATGCGTTTTCGTCGATCACGGCCTCTTGCGTTTGGGCGAAGCCGAAGAAGTCGTCGCCATGTTCCGCGACAACTACAACATCCCCCTCATCCATGCCGACGAATCCGATCTCTTCCTCGGGGCCCTCGACGGAGTGTCCGACCCAGAGGTAAAGCGCAAAACCATCGGTCGCCTGTTCATCGACGTTTTCCAAAAATACGCCAATCAAATTGATGGCGCAGAGTTTTTGGCCCAAGGCACGCTCTACCCGGATGTAATCGAAAGCGTCTCCTTCTCAGGCGGCCCTTCGGTCACAATCAAATCGCACCATAATGTCGGCGGCCTGCCAGAAAAGATGGGCCTAAAGCTCGTAGAGCCGCTGCGCGAACTCTTCAAAGACGAAGTGCGGGCGCTGGGCCGCGAGTTGGGTCTGCCGCCCAGCTTCATTGGCCGTCATCCCTTCCCCGGACCGGGCCTCGCCATCCGCTGCCCCGGTGAAATCACCCGAGAAAAGCTTGAGATCCTGCGCCATGCGGATGCGGTCTACATTGACCAGATCCGCAAACATAACCTCTACGATGAAATCTGGCAGGCATTCGTGGCCATTCTTCCTGTCAAAACCGTCGGCGTTATGGGCGATGGCCGGACCTATGATTTCGCCTGCGCCCTGCGTGCTGTCACGTCTGTCGATGGCATGACTGCCGATTACTACCCGTTCACCCACGAATTCCTTGGTGAAACTGCCACGCGCATCATCAACGAAGTCAAAGGCATCAATCGGGTTACCTACGACATCACTTCAAAACCACCCGGCACCATTGAGTGGGAATAAGCGAGGGAGAATCACCCTCCCTTTTGTGTCACTCCCCTGCCGTTCACGCGCTTTTGATTTGCAATGGCGCAAATGCTCTTGGCTGAACGCGCGCCTCTAAAATATCGCTGGGGTTGTATTTGGCGCCATTTTTTAATCTTATATCCAAAAAGATATATCTTATAACCATTTGTCCCTTGACGCACTTACGCGTCAAATGTTTGCCTACAGCACATTTTTAAGGGGGCTTGTCCGAGGGCAAGCTGAAATAATGACATTCAGACCATTCTCCTGCACGTCGTGCGGGCATAAAATGCGATTTGCCGGGGCAGATTGTGGCCGGTGCCACGCGCCCAAGACACCGATTCAGCGGAAATCGACCTATGTGATTGTGATCGTCCTGATCGTTTTGATCGGTGCTTATGTGCTTTTGCTTGAAACCATGGGCGCTTTACCGGACTAGCCTCGCAATCTTGCCCAACTGTTATTCAGCATTGAGCCTGCTCGCACCAGTCGTTAGCACTTAGGCGGGAGCAGGAGATTGCAATGTCCACCTCAGAAAATGGATCGATCCTCAAAGCGGCGCTTTGGATGAGCGGGGCGATTTTGTCGTTCTCGACCATGGCCGTTGCAGGGCGCGCCGCCGCCTTCGACCTCGATACCTTTGAAATCATGTTCTATCGCTCCTGCATCGGCTTTCTTGTGGTCCTTGCTGTTGCCTCTGTGGCTGGCACCCTGCCGCAAATTCGCGCGCAAAAGCTTGGCCTGCACGCCGCGCGCAATCTGGCGCATTTCTCTGGGCAAAACCTGTGGTTTTACGCGATCACCGTGATCCCGCTCGCGCAGGTTTTCGCACTGGAATTTACCTCTCCGCTTTGGGTCTTGCTGCTCTCTCCCCTGATCTTGGGCGAAAAGCTCACCTCGGCTCGGATGCTCGCGGGGCTTTTGGGGTTTGTCGGCATTTTGATTGTCGCGCGACCTTCTCCCGAAAGCTTCAATTCCGGCATTCTCACCGCAGCGCTCGCAGCTGTGGGCTTCGCGCTCTCCGCGCTTTTCACCCGTCGCCTGACCCGGACAGAAACCATCACCTGCATTTTGTTCTGGCTCACCTTTATGCAGATTGGCTTTGGCTTGATCGCTGCCGGATATGACGGCGACATGGCGCTCCCCTCGGCGCAAACCCTGCCTTGGCTGGTGCTGATTGGCTTTGCGGGCCTTCTGGCACATTTTTGCCTGACCTCGGCTCTGGCCATCGCACCTGCGACGATTGTCGTTCCAATCGACTTTATCCGCTTGCCCGCCATCGCGGTTGTCGGGGCCTTGGTCTATGGCGAAGCCCTTGATCCTTGGGTCTTTGTCGGTGCCGTCGTGATTTTTGGCGCGAATTACTGGAATATCTGGATGGAAACCCGCGCCCGTCGGCTGGCCGCCGCAGCCGCAGCGCCATGATCCGCCAAGGGTCACTTTCCGGCGCTCCCCGGCCTACCCGTCCGTCCCCCCCGGACCAAAAGTCGATCCCCCCATGGGCTTGGGGCGGTATTGGGCTTTTGGGGGTGATTTGGGGCGGTTCATTTCTCTCCAACGTGCTCTTGCTGCGCGAATTGGGTGTCGTCACCACTGTGGCTGGCCGCGTCACTTTTGCGGCGGTAGCGCTTTGGCTTTATGTGCTGCTGCGCGGCTACCCCCTGCCGCTCAGCTTGCGGGCATGGCGGGACTTTACCATCATGGGCTTTTTGAATGTCGCCCTGCCCTTTTCGCTCATCGTCTGGGCGCAGCAATTCGTGGCCTCTGGACTGGCCTCCATCCTCAATGCCGCCACAGCTATCACCGGCGTTCTGGTTGCGGCAATCTTCTTCGCCGACGAACGCCTCACCGCGCGCAAGATGATTGGTGTGGCCTTGGGGTTTCTCGGTGTTGCCGTGGCCATCGGAGCAGATGCGCTGCTGAATTTCGACCTCTCCTCCAAAGGTCAAATTGCCCTGCTATGCGCCTCTCTCTCCTACGGGTTTGGCGGTGCATGGGCCCGCGCACGTCTCACCGGCTACCGCCCTGAAGTCGCAGCCGCCGCCATGCTTACCGGAGCGATGGCGCTGTTGATCCCCTATGCGCTCGTGGCCGAAGGGATCCCGCCCACCCAACTCACGCCGACCACATGGGCGGCAATGGCCTATCTCAGCCTCATCGCCACCGCGGGCGCTTTTTTGCTCTATTACCGCACCATGCCCGTCGTCGGTGCCGGCAATCAAAGCCTTGTCACCCTGCTTGTCTCACCTGTCGCCATCGTGATTGGCGCCGTAGTCCTCGACGAAACCCTTGCACCGCGCGCTTATGGCGGCTTTGCCCTTCTTGCTCTTGGCCTTTTGGTAATCGACGGACGCATCCTTGCCCGCTTCAAGAGGGTTTGACCCGCGCCCCTGACAGGTCTATCCCAAGGCCGGACCTGACCGGAGATCGTCATGCTGCTCTACCCCACGCCCGCTGATTGGTTGAACGCACCGCAAAAGCGCGTCTTGCTCCTTGGCATGTCCGGCCTTGGAAAAACTCATGTCTCCAACATGCTGCGTGCGTCGCGAGACTGGTTCCACTATTCCATCGATTACCGCATCGGCACGCGCTACATGGGCGAATATATCGCCGATAACGCCAAGGCCGAAGCGATGAAGGTGCCGTTTCTGCGCGACCTCTTGATGTCCGATTCCATTCACATCGGCTCGAATATTTCGTTCAACAACCTCACGCCCGTCTCCACCTATCTTGGCAAGCCCGGCAACCCGGCCAAGGGCGGT
>DOOI01000133.1:21746-24317 GCA_003512825.1 Paracoccaceae bacterium
AAGCCCTGCAACCCGGCCAAGGGCGGTCTGCCAATCGACGAATACACCCGCCGCCAGTCCCAATTCCGCGCCGCTGAAATCAGCGCCTTGCTGGATACTGGTTACTTCATCGAACGCGCCGAGCGGCTCTATCAATACCCGCATTTCATTTGCGACACCGGCGGGTCGATCTGTGAATGGGTGAATGCCGAGGACCCCGCTGACCCCGTTCTCAGCGCCCTTGCCGCCCATACGCTGATGGTCTGGATCGAAGGCTCTCAAGACCATACGGCCGAGCTGATCCGCCGCTTTGATCGCGCGCCCAAGCCCATGGCCTATATGCCTGAATTTCTCGCGCGCACATGGGCCGAATACCGCGCCCTGAACAACCAATCTGACGCCGAGGTAGATCCCGACGCCTTTATCCGCTGGACCTATGCACAGGCCCTCGCCCACCGCCAACCCCGCTATGCCGCCATCGCCCGGCATTGGGGTGTCACGGTTCAAGCCGATGACGTGGCCCGCGTGCATAGCCCACAAGATTTCGACGCGCTCATTGCCCAAGCCATTGCTGCCAAATCCTGAAAATCTATCTCTCTCGTCGAGGACGACAAAATGCCGATCAAACTGCCCGCTACTCTGCCTGCCTATGACGTGCTCTCTCGTGAGGGCGTCATGGTCATGTCAGACGATCGGGCAACGGTGCAAGATATTCGCCCCCTGCGGATCGGCTTGCTGAACTTGATGCCGAAAAAGATCCAGACCGAGAACCAGTTTGCCCGCCTCATCGGGTCCACGCCGCTGCAAATTGAACTCTCGCTCATCCGCATGTCCGAGCATCAAACAAAAAATACCGCTGCCGAACATATGGAGGCCTTCTATCGCCCCTTCGAAGAGGTCGAAGCCTCAGGAGAAAAATTCGACGGCCTGATCATCACGGGCGCCCCTATCGAACACCTGCCCTTTGAAGAAGTCACCTATTGGGACGAGTTGACCCGCGTCTTTGACTGGACGCAAACCCATGTCCAATCCACCTTCGGCGTTTGCTGGGGTGGCATGGCGATGATCTGGTATCTGCACCGGGTGCAGAAACACATTCTCGACGCCAAGGCCTTTGGCTGCGTGCGCCATCGCAATTGCCAACCCGCATCGCCCTATCTGCGCGGCTTCTCTGATGATCTGGTCATGCCGGTCTCGCGCTGGACCGAACTCAAACGCGACGAAATCACCGCGGCTCCCGGTCTCTCAATCCTGCTCGACAGCACAGAAACAGGCCCCGCCTTGGTCGAAGACGCCGCGCATCGCGCGCTCTACATCTTCAATCACTTCGAATATGACAGCGGCACCCTCAAAGAAGAATACGACCGCGACATTGCAGCCGGCAAACCCATCAATGTGCCTGCGAACTATTACCCAGACGATGACCCCAACCAAAAACCGCTAAACCGCTGGCGCAGCCATGCCCATCTGCTTTACGGCAACTGGATCAATGAAATCTACCAATCCACCCCCTTTAACCTCCAAGATATCGGCAAATCATGATCACCCTTAGCCTCTCTGCGCTGGCCCTCGCCGCCGGGGGGGCCCTGATCGACCGCCGTGCAGACTGGTGCGAAGCACGCGCCGAAGCGCGCTTCCCACCAACAGGCCAATTCATCGAGGTGAATGGCGCAAGCGTCCACGCCCATGTCGAAGGGGAAGGCCCGGATTTGGTGCTGATCCACGGGGCCTCTGGCAATACCCGCGATTTCACCTTCGCATTTGCACGCCGCATGGCACGAAATTTTCGCGTCACAGTGTTCGACCGCCCTGGTCTTGGCTGGTCCGGCCGCACGTCATCGCGTTATGGCGGCGCCTTTAATTCCAAGGCCGAAAGTCCACGCGAACAGGCCCGCCACCTGCAAGCCGCCGCCGATGCCCTTGGTCTGTCGCGCCCATTGGTGCTGGGTCATTCCTATGGCGGAGCCGTCGCACTCGCTTGGGGCTTGGAGCGACCCGCCGATACAGCCGCGCTCGTGATTGTCTCCGGGGCCTCCAATCCTTGGCCCGGCTCCCTATCTCCCCTCTACCCAATCACCGCCTCTGCGCTCGGTGGCGGTCTCTTGACGCCGCTCCTGACGGCGCTCGAGCCTGAAACCCAAGTCGAGAAAACCACTGCCGCAATTTTCGCGCCCGATCCGGTGCCGCCGGGCTACCTCAAATACATTGGCGCCGCGCTGACACTCCGGCGCGAAAGCTTTCGCGCCAATGCGCGGCAAGTGAACAGCCTTTACGCCCATGTCAGTGAAATGGCGCGCGCCTATCCGGGCCTCACCATGCCAGTGGAAATCATCCACGGCACCGCGGATACTGTGGTGCCACTCACTGTGCATGCCGAGCCGCTTTCCCGCCAGATCCCCGGCGCGGTGCTCACCCGTCTCGAGGGCATTGGGCACATGCCCCACCATGCCGCCCCCGATGCTATCGAAGCAGCCATCCAGCGCGCGGCCGCGCGCGCGGCCGAGCGCGCGTCTGTGAGCCTCAAATAATCGCAACAAAACCGACCCGACGATTGGGATTGCTTCATGACGCAAACCAGACGCCACCCATACG
>DOOI01000109.1:0-5858 GCA_003512825.1 Paracoccaceae bacterium
GTGTTTGAAGCTCAAACGGGGCGTCCTTTGCGGGCCGCCTCTTTTGCTTTGGGGATGCCGCTTTCAAGCGCGATAGATGACCGGGAACCAATCCTCGCGCAGGCGCTGACCCGGCTGCATCTCATGGCCGGGATAGGGGGGCGAAGTGCGGCCCGGGCGCTCGACGTATCGCGCGTCATCCCCCACGAGACGCAGCGAAAAGGCGCGGCGGCGTGTTGTGGAGGTATTGCCGCGCGATCCGTGCAAGATATCGTAATTGAATGCCACGGCATCGCCCGGCTCCATCTGCCATTCCGCAATCGGCATGCCTTCGGCTTCGGGGTTTGGCACAGGCAGATAATCTTCAATATTGGGGAAGTAGGCCTCCTCCTTGACCCAGCGCATTGGCAGCACGGGCTTTTCCCATCGATGCGACCCCGGAACGCAGCGCAATGCGGCCTCTTTCACCGGATCAAGCGGCGACCAGAAGCTGACGGTTTGCTTGCCATTAACAAAGTAATAGGGCCCATCAGTGTGCCATGGCGTCGCCATAGAGGTGCCGGGCTCTTTCACCAGCACATGATCATGGAACATCTGCACCGATTGCGAACGCATGAGATCCGCCGCGACAGCAGCGGCGGGGCTTTCGTGGATGACCTGTTCAAACTCCGGGATACGGGGCCAGTTGCAATAATCGTCAAAAAAGCGCCCGCTCTCGCCTTCCTTTTTGTTCTCCGACGCATAGGGGCCCGGCTCGGATATATTGCGTTCGACACCCGCGCGCAGAGTCTCGACCCAATCCTTGAAGAGGCCACGCACAAGGACGACGCCGTCGCGTTGAAAGGTTTCGATGTCTTGCTCAGTGAGAAGCGGGTGGGTCATGGCAGGCTCCCTTGGGGGTTCGAGCGGTGGCTTTGCGCCAGACTAGTCGAGCGGGCGCGGGGTGCAAGCCACCCGTTTGCGCGGGCTTTGATCGGGCGGGTTTTGATAGGCGGCGGAGCCCTCTTCCGCCGGATCGTGCGCCGCGCTATGGCTGCGTCATGACACAGGATCTTCTCACCGGACTTTTGCTTTTCGCGTTCGTTTCCTCGATCACTCCGGGACCGAACAACCTTATGCTGCTTTCTTCCGGCGCAAATTACGGCTTTCGCAAGTCAGTGCCGCATATGCTGGGCATTTCGGTGGGCCATTCGTTCATGGTGTTCCTTGTTGGTATTGGCTTGATGGGGCTGTTTGAAGCCGTGCCATTGGCGCATGATCTGCTGACCTTGGCGGGAATTGGGTATCTCTTATGGCTGGCTTGGAAGATCGCGCATGCAGGGGCTCCGGGCACTGGCGATGCGCGCGGCAAGCCATTCAGCTTCTTGCAGGCGGCGGCATTTCAGTGGGTCAACCCCAAGGCTTGGCAGATGGCGATGACGGCCATCACGCTTTATGCGCCTGATCGCAGCCTTTGGGGTGTAGCGATGGTGGCCGGGATCTTTGCCTGCACCAACCTCCCTTCGATCAGCCTGTGGACTGTGCTGGGCCAGAATCTGCGGGCAATTCTGGCGCGGCCAGCGCGGCTGCAAGCGTTCAATTGGACCATGGCCATACTCTTGGTCGCCTCTTTGGTGCCTGTCGTCTGGCCGATGTTGGCGCATTGACCGCTTAGCCCGAGGCGCGCAGCACACGGGCAGGACGCGCGGCAAGAGGTCGCAGCGCAAAAGCCAAACCAGAAAGCAATGTCGCCAAAATCCCGCCACCAATAACGCCAAGCGCCGAAGGCCATACGATGTGGAAATCGGTCTCGAAAATATAAGTGCTGACGCTCCAGCCACCTGCCACCCCTGCCGCGAGGGCGATCAGCCCGGCAAAGCTTCCAAGCAGGGCAGAGCGGATTGTAAAGCTCCACAAGATTTGTGCGCGGGTCGCTCCGAGTGTCTTTAACATCGCGGCCTCCGAGGTACGGCTGCGTTCGCCAGCCGCAGCCGCGCCGATCAGAACGAAAAGCCCGGTCAGCAAAGTGGCCGCTGCGCCCCAACGGGTGGCAGAGGCAATCGCGCTCAGCAATTCTGATACACGGGTGATGGCATCGCGCACCCGGATTGCCGTGATGTTGGGGAAGCTGTTGGAGAGATCCCGCAAAAGGGTCGCTTCTGCCTCGGGCGCGGCATAGACCGTAGCAATGAACGTGTGCGGTGCCCCCGAGAGCGCAGCCTCATTCATCGCCAGCACAAAGCCCATGCCAGCAGTTGAAAAATCGACCTCGCGGAACGACGCAAGCGTGCCGGTAATATCGCGGCCCAAAACATTGATGGTGAGGGTGTCGCCCAGCGACAAGCCCATCTCGGCGGCTTCTTCCGCTGCAAAAGAAATCAGCGGTGGCCCAACGTAATCTGCGGGCCACCATTCCCCTTCGGTAATGCGCGTGGTGGTAGGTTGCGCCCCCGCGTAGGTAAGGCCGCGATCGCCACGAATAACCCAGTGATCGCCAGCCACCTCCGCTGCAGGGCGCGCATTGATTTGGGTGATCACCCCACGCAGCATAGGCGCATTTTCGACGCGGCTGACGGCGCGATCACTGTCAAGACGAGCCAGAAAGCCCGGCATTTGGTCTTTTTGGATATCGACAAAGAAATAGGAGGGGGCCTCGGCGGGGAGGTCTCGGGTGATGGCGGCGCGCAAATTGCCGTCGATCTGGCCGATGGCCGAAAGCACCGCAAGGCCAAGCCCGAGAGACAGGACAGCAGAGCTGGTTTCATCGCGCGGGCCGGACATGGCGGCAAGCGACCACCGCAGGCTGGGCAGACCCTGCGCCAAAGGGCGCAAGACGCGCGTCACGAGGCGCAAGAGCTTGGCCGTGATTGCCAGAAGCAACAGCGCCCCGGCCAGACCGCCAAAGGTGCCCAATGTCAGACGCCATGAGCCGGAGAACCACAAGGCCGTGCCCAAAAGCATCGCGAGCGTCGCAAGTGTTGCCAAAAGAAACCGCGCGCGCGGCAGCGGGGATTTGGCGAGTGCATCGCGAAAAAGGCTGGCCGCGCGGATATTTTCGGTCTTGGCCAAAGGCCAGAGGGTGAACAGCATCGCCGTGAGAAAGCCATAGATGGCGGCCTCGGCCAAGGGGGCGGGATAGAGGGTCAAAATAGCGGGAACGGGCAATCTCGCCTCGATCAGCGGCCCCAAAAGAATGGGGGTGATCCCACCCAAGGCGAGGCCCAGAGCGATCCCGACCAGCGAAAGCGCGCCCACTTGCAGGAAATAGGTTTGAAAAAGTGTCGTCCGGTCGGCGCCCAATGTGCGGAGGGTCGCAATGACTGGCGTCTTGGCGTTGACATAGGCGCGCACCGCCGCTGAGACACCGATGCCCCCGACCGCCAGTCCCGACAAGCCCACCAAGATCAGGAATGCGCCCAGTCGATCAACGAATTGTGCCACGCCCGGGGCCCCGTTGCGGGCATCACGCCAACGCAGGCCTGCGCCGTCAAAGGCCGCACGCGCGGCGGCTTCGGCATCTGCCAAAGGCAGGGTCGCAGGCAGATCGAGACGATATTTCGTGTCATAAAGTGTGCCCGGCGCGAGCAACCCCGACGCGCTGAGCGCGGGCAGGGCCACAAGGGTGCGCGGGCCAAGCGCAAATCCTGCGCCTGCGTCATCTGGTTCACGTTGAAGCGCGGCCATCAATACAAAGTCTTGCGTGCCAAGACGAAACGTTTGCCCCAATCCGAGGCCCATTCGATCAATCAACAAAGGCGCCATAACCGCCCCCGGCAAGCCGTTTTGACCTGCAAGCGCGGCCGCAAGAGGCATGGCAGGCTCTAGCACCACCTCACCAAGGAGCGGATAGGCGCCATCAACGGCTTTCACCTGCGTCAGGCCGCGCTCATCGCCACGCACAACCATGGAGCGGAAGTCGGCAACTTCCGAAACCCGCGTGGCGGCGCTGTCCATCCATGCGCGCTCTGACGGGGTCGCGAAACGATAGGTGAGTTCGATCTCGGCATCGCCGCCCAAAAGGGCTGCGCCATCGCGGCTCAGGCCTGCCTCAATGCCAGCGCGCAGGCTACCTACGCCGGCAATCGCAGCGACACCAAGGATCAGGCACAGCAGAAAAATGCGAAAACCGCTGAGGCCGCCACGCAATTCTCGCCGCGCAATCCGGGCTGCGGTGACGAGGCTCATTCCGCGGCCTCAGGTTTGGATCGCTGAGATTGCACGGTGTCCGCTTCAATGCGGCCATCGCGCAGGCGGATTACCCGGTCACACCGCGCAGCGAGTTCGTCGGAATGGGTGACGAGGATCAGGGTCGCGCCATGTTTGTCGCGAAGATCGAAGAGGAGGCGCATCACCGCCGCACCATTGGTGCCATCAAGATTGCCCGTCGGCTCGTCGGCCAACAGAATTTGCGGACGCGGCGCAGAGGCCCGGGCCAAGGCCACGCGCTGTTGCTCTCCTCCCGACATTTGCCCCGGGTAATGATCCGCGCGAGCACCCAAGCCCACCGCCTCAAGCTCGGCCTTCGCGCGCGCAAACGCGTCACGATGCCCAGCCAACTCTAACGGCGTCGCAACATTTTCAAGTGCGGTCATGGTAGGAATCAGATGGAACGATTGAAAGACGATGCCCATATGCCCGCGCCGAAACCGCGCCAATGCGTCTTCGTCCATCTCCGTCAGATCACGGCCCAACGCCAGAACGCGCCCGCCACTGGCTTGCTCCAAGCCGCCCATCAACATCAAAAGTGACGATTTGCCTGACCCGGAAGGCCCCACCAGCCCCACCGTCTCGCCGGGTCGCACATCAAGGGTGATCCCATGCAGGATGTCCACCTGTCCGGCATTGCCTTTCAGGGATAAACGCGCATCTATCAAAGAGATCACGGGAGAAGTCATGCTACAGCGTCCTTTCAGACCAATCTCTTTCGGATATGGGGTCTTGTACCATATCGGCAAGGCTCTTTGCCCGCCATGTCGCGTATTGGTGGTGTTTGCAGTGGCTTTGATCAGCCTTAGCGCTCTCTTGGCAAGCGGGCCAGCGCGCGCTGAAGGCAAAGTGCATGTTCTGGCATTGGGCGACAGTCTGACTGCGGGCTATGGGCTGATGGATCACGAAGGATTCGTGCCGCAACTGACCAAATGGCTTGCAGCGCGGGGGCATGACGTGCGGGTGGTGAACGGGGGCGTCTCCGGGGATACCTCTGCCGGTGGTCTGGCGCGGCTTGAATGGTCGCTCAGTCCCGAAATGGGCGGGCTGATCGTGGCTTTGGGGGCCAATGACATGCTGCGCGGCACAGACCCTGCGGTGACGCGGGCTAATATCACAGGTATTCTCGACATCGCTCAAGCACGCGGCTTGAAGGTCTTGTTGATCGGGATCCGTGCGCCGGGGAATTACGGGCCGGAATGGCAGGCAGAGTTCAACGCGATCTGGCCAGACTTGGCCGCGCAATACGCAGTGCCGATGGTGCCAAGCTTCTTCATCGGGGTAGAGGGGATGGACAGCGCCGATGTGGCAGACCTCTTGCAAGCTGACGGGCTGCATCCCACCACAGAAGGCGTGGCGCGCATTGTCGAAGGCTTGGGGCCGTTTGTGGAAACTCTGGTCACCAGCATTGCACGCTGATCCACGCAAGACCAAGGCGCGCCATCCGCAAAAAGGGCGGCCCAAGGACCGCCCCTTCTATGCTCAAACCAGTCTTATCAGAGCAGCTTGAGATCGACAGCCGACTCGCGGCCATCGCGGCCCGGCTGGATGTCAAAGCTGACTTTCTGGTTGTCAGCGAGGCCCGTAAGGCCGGACCGTTCGACAGCGGAAATATGAACGAAAACGTCTTTAGTGCCGCCATCAGGGGCAATGAAGCCGAAGCCTTTGGTGGTGTTAAACCATTTCACGGTGCC
>DOOI01000109.1:6215-6356 GCA_003512825.1 Paracoccaceae bacterium
AGTGCAAAATCGATGAACTGAGCCGTGAAGGAGCAGATGGTCGATAGCTGTAACGTCGCCCCATTAATTTTGGGGAGAATCAGATAATTTTCAAGTCCCGGCTCAAGAGGTCTTCTCAAGCCCATCGTTTTTCATATATAC
>DOOI01000109.1:6665-6797 GCA_003512825.1 Paracoccaceae bacterium
AATTGGAATATGAATGCGGAGAGTATCATGGCCTCGGATGGAAAGAAGATAACGTGCTTCGATTGCGGGCAAACCAATCGGGTGCCGGAAGCGCGGCTGTCGGATGGGCCGAAATGCGGCATCTGCGGATCG
>DOOI01000109.1:7128-7249 GCA_003512825.1 Paracoccaceae bacterium
CCTTGATGTCTGCCAAGCCAATCGAGGTGGATGCCGCGACCTTGGCAAAGGCCGCACGCACCGATGACGTGCCGCTGATCGTGGATTTCTGGGCCCCTTGGTGTGGCCCATGTCGGATGAT
>DOOI01000158.1:0-223 GCA_003512825.1 Paracoccaceae bacterium
ATTGTTCAGCCGCGCGGAAGCTTTCCTTGCGGCTGAAGGAGGGCAAATCGAGCGAAATAACCGGGCAGTGGAGAGCCAGCGCCTTCGCAAGCCCGCCTGGGTCGTCCTGGATCAATTCTGCTGTGCACGAGGCCCCGACGATCATCGCTTGTGGCTGGAAACGATCATAGGCGTCTTTGGCAGCGGTCTTGAACAGGGATGCAGTATCAGCCCCTAGGTCAGT
>DOOI01000158.1:552-5003 GCA_003512825.1 Paracoccaceae bacterium
ATCATGGTGAACAGCAGATCGGCATATGTGTCGCCTTGGGGCGCATGCAGAACAAGGTGCAGCCCCTTCATCGCAGTGGCAACGCGCATCGCACCCACATGAGGAGGCCCTTCATAGGTCCAGAGCGTCAGCTTCATGGTCGGCCCTCCGTCGAGAGGAGGGCGCGCCTCCGAAGTGGGCGGCTGAAAAGCCCGGCCAGATCGCCCGCCTGCTCATAGAAATGGACGGGTGTGAACACGAGCTCGATGGCCCATTTCGTGGTGAATCCCGCCGCTTCAAGCGGATTGGCCAGCCCCAGTCCACAGACAGTAAGATCCGGTGCAAGCCGCGCATGACGCTCCAGCTGCAAATCAACGTCCTGTCCCTCAGAGAGCGTAGGGCCGTAGGGGAGAAGTGAAAGCTCTGGCTCGGTCAGGGCGCGGTGTAGATAAGGCGTGCCGATTTCCAGAGGGCGCATGCCACATTCACGGGCAAGAAACCGGGCCAGCGGAATCTCCATCTGGCTGTCGGGGAAAAGGAACAGGCTCTTGCCCTCAAGAGTCTCGCGATGTGCCGCAACAGCCTTTTGCGCGCGCGCACGCGGCGCAGCTGTTGCAGCTTCAAAGGTCGCTTCTGGAACGTCAAAACAAGCAGCAACAGCTTTGAGCCAAAGAGTGGTGCCTTCTTCGCCAAATGGAAACGGGGCTTCGATGCGTTGCGCCCCACGTTTAGTAAGCGCAGCCGCAGTGTCCCCAAGGAACGGTTGTGTCAGAATAAAACGGGTGTTGCGGCCAATGCGTGGGATATTGGTAGAGCGGCGGGCAGGCAACATACGAACCGAAGTAATACCCATCGCGGCCAAAAGGGCGCTGCATTGGTCTTCCACAACGTCAGGCAGGGCCCCGATCACCAGGAGTTCTTCTGCATCGGTCTCTTCAAGGCTGGGCACCATCGCAGCCAAGCAGGCGTCTTCGCCTTGGGTGAAGGTGGTCTCAATACCAGAGCCTGAATAATTGTAGACCCGAACATGGGGTGCATGCGCTGAGTTGAGCCGTTCAGCGGCGCGTGCAAGATCAAGCTTTATGACTTCGGATGGGCAAGACCCCACAAGAAAGAGCTGGCGGATATCTGGCCGACGCTCCAACAGGCGGCCCACCTCGCGGTCCAGTTCGGCATTGGCATCTGCGAGACCCGCCAGATCTTTTTCCTCAAGGATGGCCGTGCCAAAACGCGGCTCGGCAAAGATCATGACACCGGCGGCTGATTGAAGAAGATGGGCGCAGGTTCGGCTCCCAACCACCAAAAAGAAGGCATCCTGCATCTTGCGATGGAGCCAGATGATACTGGTCAGGCCGCAAAATACTTCTCTTTGGCCGCGCTCTTTTAGAACGGGGGTTGCGCTGCATCCAGTTGGAAGGGGATGATCAAAACTCATGCCGTCACCCCCTCAGAGCGAGGCGCAAGATCAAGGCGGGCGCGGCGCAGTTTCCACAGAAACTGACCTGCGTTGATGACATAAGCAGTGTAAGCGGCCAGCGCGAGAAGCATCAGCTCTGTGGCTGCCAGGGCTTGGCTCCAAAGCGCCCACAGATAAAGCCCATGCAATGCGATGACCGCAAAGGAAAAAACGTCTTCCCAGAAAAAGGCTGGCGCAAAGAGGTATTGGCCAAAGACCACCTTTTCCCAAATAGCCCCGGTAACCATTATTGTGAAAAGCAGCAGGGACTTGATCAAGATCGACAGCGTCGCCACGTCATAGCCATGCCCTGTTGCGAGAAAGCGCAGAACAAGAAGCAAAGAAATTGCGAAGACCAAGAATTGGAGCGGGGCCAGTATGCCCTGCACAAGCGTCCACTTGGTGGCATCTCTTCTGATGCGCTGCTCGGGCGTATAGAGCGTCTTGCGCGTTGATTTTGCGAAAGAATACGTCATGGCACGCGCGGCTTCCCTTTGGATTCTATGAAGCTCAGGTTAAGCTATGCCCTCAAAGTGTCAATCAAAACTTACACACCAATGCGCGCCGTTATGCATGCAAGAATTCGCATAGGTAGTTGATTTTCAAGAAAATTTTCCCTCTAAATATTTGTAAAATATGTATTTATTTCCCCCGCGGGCTATTCTGCCCGTTTTGGGTGTCATTTTTTATGGACATTTATAGCGAACCGTTGTGTCATGCGGGTGTGGCATTCTGAGCCTTTCCTCTTTTGATGGCGCGTGCGAGACTAGCTCTTGTGTTCGCCTTGGCTGTGTCCGGGAGGGCATATGCGTGACTTAGGGAATTTTGCGACGAACAACGATGCAGACCCCTCGGGGCTGATCGGGCTTGTGTCTGCGGCAATCAGTCAGGCTGTTGCGCGTCGCGAGAAAGGATGTCGAGTGTTAAAGGCCAAGCTGCTTGACCAGATGGTGTCGTCTGTCAGTTCGCCGAGCGATGAGCCGCGTGTTTCTTTGATTGGCGCGTTTGAGCGAGAGCGCGTGCCAAAAGAGCATATTGTTGATTGTTATATCCCCGAAGCTGCGCGTTTGCTGGGGGATCGTTGGATTGCCGATAAGGCAACTTTCGTCGAAGTCACGCAGGGAACAGCACGGCTTCAAGCGCTCCTACATGGGTTGCAGGAAGATATTTTTTCCGACGCAAGGCTCGTGCCTGGAGACAGCTCAGCCCTTCTTGTGGTGCCAATGGGCGAACAGCATACTTTGGGCGCAATGGTGCTGGCAGGGCAGTTGCGTCGACGCGGTGTATCGGTTTGCGTGCGAATTGCTCCCGGACTCAGCGATCTTAAAATTCTTTTTGCTGAAAAGTGCTTCGATGCCGCTTTGGTGACCTTGGGCAGTGCCGAAAGAGTTGACGTTTGTGCCAAGCTGGTAAAGAC
Organism: Paracoccaceae bacterium; assembly: GCA_003512825.1. Taxonomy (GTDB): domain Bacteria; phylum Pseudomonadota; class Alphaproteobacteria; order Rhodobacterales; family Rhodobacteraceae; genus UBA9554. The sequence continues at coordinate 3,405 of DOOI01000158.1, forward strand.
ACTTAAATCGGTAACCACAAGCGAGCTGAAAATTGCCGTCGGAGGGTGTATCATCGATAGTGTTGCGGCACCATTGCTCGAGGCTGGCGCGGACTTGGTAACAAATGATCTTGATCGAGTCGTTGATACGTTTGAATTATGAGTAAAGGCCACTGCTGAGAGGCTAAGAAAGATTTGGACAACAGCCACCCCGGCTGATCCAAGAATAGGTGTAAACTGTGACATCCGATGGACGCTTTATGATTGGCCGCGATTCACTTCAAAATGTGGACCCCGAGCTGATGGTCGATCTCGTTACCGCAGCGTGCGATCTCGCTTTGGTCGTCTCGCCAGATATGGTCGTGCAGTCCATTTTGGTAAATCCGCAAATGGGCTTTGGCACCAAGCTGAGCGTCTGGCAGGGAATGCCTCTTGATGACATTTTGACCATGGAAAGTGTCCTCAAGCTTAGAGAAAGGCTTGCGGGGCGGGAAGGGGATCGCCGAAGACCCATTTCGGTGGAATTGAACCATGCGGGCGAACTTTCCCTACAGTTTCCCATTCGATATTCCGTAAGCAGGATCAATCCAGACGGGACGCTTTTGATGGTCGGTCGCGACTTGCGCCCGATTGCGGAGCTGCAGCAGCAACTGGTTGCCGCCCAGCTGACACTCGAGCGCGATTATGAAGCGCAACGCGAGCTCGAGACGCGATACCGCGTGCTAATGGAGTTGCATCCTTCGCCGGTCTTGATCGTGTCGATGGCTTCAGGAAAAATCGTGGATTTGAACGCTGGAGCGATCGATTTGATCGGCGCGACGCGGAAAGAACTCATGGACGCCCCGGTGGCTCAAGAGTTCGAGGGGCGTAGACGGGGTGAGTTTCTCGAAAGTCTCGTGAAACAGTCCGGAGCAGACCCAAGCGGCAATCTCGAACTTACGGTGCGGCGTAATCAGCGTAAAGTCTTGGTCTCAGCCACAATGTTCCGGGCTTCGGGTGGCAAGATGCTGCTTTGCAGGATCGGTTTGGCCGAGAGTGGAAAGGCGCAGTTTAACGATGTGTCAGAGATGACGACGCGCCTTTTCTCCAAAGGAATTGACGCCATAGTCTTCATCGATGGCGATGGGGTCATCAGGGCAGCCAACGATTCCTTCCTTAACCTCACCGATAGCGGCAGCGCTGCAATGGTGCAGGGGCGGCCGTTTGCCGATTTCCTCGCCCGTGGCGAGATCGATTTGCGCGTATTGATAGATAACGTAAAGCGCGTTGGGCATATGCGGCATTTTTCAACGCGCCTGAACACAGATTTCTCTGGAGAAGTGGCTGTCGAGCTGTCGGCGACATGGTTCCAAGACCGTGCCAACCCCTGCATTGGGCTGGTCATTCGCGATTCCAATATTTCGGAGGCTGTGCGGTTGCCCGGAGAGGCTGGCAGCAATGATGGCCTGCGGAAGGTGATGCAACTTGTGGGCTACTCCAACCTAAAAGACATTGTAGCAGAAACCACTGAAATTATTGAGAAAATGTGCATTGAGACGGCGCTGGAACTGACCGGAAACAACCGCGTTGCCGCCGCAGAACTTCTAAGCCTCTCGCGCACATTTTCTCAATAATTTCAGT
>DOOI01000158.1:5261-5674 GCA_003512825.1 Paracoccaceae bacterium
GCAGAACTTCTAAGCCTCTCGCGCCAATCGCTTTATGTAAAGCTACGCAAATTCGGCATCTTAAGCAAAGAAAACTCCTGATCGAGGCAGTTTAGACCTCTGTGCCCGCCACCGCTTGGTGGGGGCCCTGCTGCGTTTTTGCGCTCGAATAATCCAGCATCAAAAAAGACGACCCTCGTGTAAGCTTGGGTAGACATTTTTCTTGCCGACGTGCCGTGTGTAATGTTTAGTTTACACATGGATACCGCGCATCATTTGACATATCGAAAATACCCAGAACCCGTCGCACTTTTGCGGCTGATAAAGCCCATCACGTGGTTTCCGCCAATTTGGGCCTATCTTTGCGGCAGCGTGGCGACCGGGGTTTCTCTATGGGAGAACTTTGGATTGGTCTTGGTCGGCATGATCCTCGC
>DOOI01000158.1:5963-6174 GCA_003512825.1 Paracoccaceae bacterium
GGGCCGATTGTCTGTGGCATGAGCCAAGCAGCAAATGATTGGTGCGACAGGCATGTGGATGCCGTGAACGAACCAGACCGACCGATCCCTTCGGGCCGCGTTCCGGGCCGGTGGGGATTGTGGATTGCGCTGGCAATGACGGGTCTCGCCCTTGGAGTGGGCAGCATTTTGGGGCCTTGGGGGGCTGCGGCAACCCTGATTGGCATTGCGG
>DOOI01000158.1:6442-11745 GCA_003512825.1 Paracoccaceae bacterium
GGGGGGCTGAGGCAACCCTGATTGGCATTGCGGCTGCTTGGGCCTATTCGGCCGAGCCGATCCGGCTGAAACGGTCGGGCTGGTGGGGCCCTGGGTTGGTGGGGCTGTCTTATGAAGGCTTGCCATGGTTTACAGGCTCTGCGGTCCTGCTGGGCGCGCTTCCCTCATGGGAGAACATGCTTTTGGCCTTGCTCTATGCCCTTGGCGCCCATGGAATAATGACGCTCAATGATTTCAAAGCCTTGGAAGGGGATCGCCTGCATGGGGTGCGGTCCTTGCCCGTTGTTCTGGGGCCGGAACGGGCAGCGCAGGTCGCCTGTGTGGTGATGATTGCGGCGCAAGCGGGCGTGGCGGGGCTGCTTTTTGCATGGGCACAGCCTTTTCACGCGACGGCAATCGTTGCGCTGATCTTGGGTCAAATGGCCGCGATGCGGGTTTTGATGCGCGATCCCAAGGCAAGAGCGCCTTGGTATAATGGAACTGGGGTCGTGTTTTACATCAGCGGCATGATGATCTCGGCCTTTGCTTTGCGAGGAATGTCATGACTTTAAACTGGTTTCAGATCTTCCGCCTCGGACTGGTGCAGATGTGCCTTGGCGCGATTGTGGTTCTGACAACGAGCACGCTCAATCGCTTGATGGCGGTCGAATTGTCTTTGCCCGCGGTTTTGCCGGGCGCTCTGGTTGCTCTGCACTATGGCATCCAGATCAGTCGACCAGCTTGGGGGTTTCGGTCAGATACGCAGGGCAATCGCACCCGGTTCATCGTGCTGGGGATGGCGGTTTTGGGCGCGGGCGCGCTTTTGGCGTCTTACGCGATTACAGTCATCGACGCGGCCTTCTGGACCGGGCTCTTGCTGTCCATTCTGGCCTACAGCTTGATTGGCTTGGGCGTCGGCGCCTCAGGCACGTCGCTGCTGGCTTTGGTGGCCACAGCCACGGCACCGCGCCGTCGCGCCGCAGCGGCCACCATAACATGGTTGATGATGATTTTTGGTATTGCGCTGACTGCGGCAAGTGTTGGCATTCTGCTCGATCCCTACAGTGGGGCGCGGTTGTTGATGATCACAGCCGGGCTTGTGACTTTGGCTCTGGTGTTGACGCTTGTGGCAGTGATGGGAATTGAGCGGCAAGTTATTGCTGTGCCTGCTCAAAATGCGCCAACCCCTCTCTTGGTCGGTTTGAAAGAAGTCTGGGCCGAACGGCGCGCGCGGGATTTTACAATTTTCGTGTTTTTATCGATGGTTGCCTATTTCTTGCAGGAGCTGATTTTAGAGCCCTATGCGGGCCTAGTGTTTGGCCTGACGCCGGGCCAGTCGACACAGCTCTCGGGAGCTCAGAATGGCGGCGTGTTCTTGGGCATGCTCACCGTCGGCGCGGCTTTGTCTGGATTTCGCATCGGCACTTTGCGCGGCTGGATCGTGGCGGGTTGCCTAGGGTCTGCAGCAGCGTTGGGTGTTATCGCGCAGCAAGGCATGGTGCAGGGGCCATATCTGACCCCCTCAGTGGTCATGCTCGGCGTATTTAACGGCGTTTTTGCGGTTTCGGCGATCGGGGCGATGATGTCGCTGGCTGGCGAGGGGCGGCAAGCACGTGAAGGAACGCGCATGGGGCTTTGGGGGGCAGCGCAGGCGCTGGCTGCAGGCTTTGGCGGGCTTTTAGGCACGGCTGCAGTAGATATCCTGCGGCTGTTTTTGGCCGATGCGCCGGCGTTTGGCGCGGTTTTCCTCGTAGAAGCGATGCTGTTTGTGATGGCCGCAGCATTGGCGATGCAGGTGATTAGCTCAGCTCCTGTGGGTCGTCGAATGCCTGATGTGAGAGGGGCAAAACATGAGATTTGATGCGTTTGTAGTGGGGGGCGGCCCCTCAGGGGCAACGGCTGCCGAGGATCTGGCGCGTGCGGGCTACCGGGTAGCGATGTTGGATCGGGCAGGGCGGATCAAGCCTTGTGGCGGGGCCGTGCCTCCTCGTTTGATCGCCGATTTTGACATTCCGGCGCATCTTGTCGTGGCAAAGATCACATGCGCTCGGATGATTTCCCCAACGGGGCGGTCAGTCGATATTCACATAGAAGGTGGCTATGTGGGTATGGTGGATCGTGAGGATTTTGACGCTTTCCTGCGCGAGCGGGCTGCCATGCACGGCGCAACGCCTCTGATCGGCACCTTTTTGCGGATCGAGCGTGATCGTGATGGCACCCATGTGGTCTGGCGCGAGAAAGAAACCGGCGCCGAGCAGCGCACGACGACACAATTGGTCATCGGGGCTGATGGCGCGCGCTCGCATGTGGCGCGTGCCGAGATCCCCGGTGGCAAAGAAATCCCCTATGTCATGGCCTATCACGAGATTATCACGCCACCAGCTGCCAACGCGAGCTATCACCCAGACCGCTGCGATGTGATTTATGACGGGCGAATTTCGCCCGATTTCTATGGTTGGTTCTTCCCACATGGTGCACGTGTCAGTGTCGGCATGGGCACCGAAAAGGATGGCGTGAACCTAAAGGATGCGACAGCCGAGCTACGAGAAATGGCCGGGCTTTCCCAATGTGAAACGCTACGCCGCGAAGGGGCGCCCATCCCACTTCGGCCGCTGGATCGTTGGGACAATGGGCGCGATGTGCTTTTGGCAGGAGATGCGGCAGGTGTTGTCGCGCCCTCATCTGGCGAAGGGATTTACTACGCCATGGCAGGAGGGCGCGTCGCTGCGACTGCAGCGCAGGCGTTCTTGTCGAGTGGGCGGGCCGCAGACCTGCGTATCGCCCGTAAAATCTTCCTCAAAGATCACGGCACGGTGTTCAAAGTGCTGCGCTCGATGCAAGATGCCTATTATCGCAGCGATGAACGACGCGAGCGTTTTGTCAGCTTGTGTCACGACATCGACGTGCAACGGCTGACATTCGAAGCCTATATGAATAAGCGGCTGGTTGCGGCGAAACCAATGGCGCATGTGAAAATCGGCCTCAAGAATCTGGCGCACCTGATGCGTCTGGTAAAACCGGAGTGGTCGTGATGAGCAGTTTGATCCCAGCCTATGTCGATGGGGTCTTGGTGCCTGTGGACAAGTTGGAGGTGCATCAGCGTGGGCTGCGTCATCCGGCGGTTTCCGTCTTTGTGATGCAAGACAACCGAATGCTTTTGCAAAAACGCGCGGCGCATAAATATCATACACCCGGCCTTTGGACGAATGCATGCTGCACCCATCCGCATTGGGGTGAACGGGCTTCCGCTTGCGCCACGCGACGGCTGGACGAAGAATTGGGCCTGCGCGGCTTATCGATACGCCACATGGGAGTGATTGAATATCGCGCCGATGTTTTCCGCGGATTGATTGAGCATGAAGTCGCCGAGATTTTCGCCGCAGAAGTGCATGGACCGATTTCTATGGCACTCAATCCTGACGAAGTGGATGAGGTGGCATGGGTGCCATTGGATAAATTGGAAGCTGCCCTCTCTCATAGCCCAGAGCGGTATACCCCGTGGCTTAGAATTTATATGGCGCAACACCGGGAGATGATCTTGGGTCACCGGGCAGGGGGCGAAACGGTTTCCGTTTGAAGCCATTGCAAAATGATCGTGCCGATATCGGAGGAGGTTTCTTCGTGCACCAAATGTCCGCCAGTGACCTCGATGACTTGGGCATTGGGTAACCGCCGAGCGGCGGAACGGGAAATTTGTGCAGGCACCACAAGGTCGCCAGAGCCAGCGATCAAGAGCACCTTGGCGTCAATCGTTTCCAGCCGTGCCAAAAGCGGATCTAGGCGCCATTGCGCCATCATGTCCAAGGCACCTTTGATATGCGCGCTGGATTGCACCAAATGGACATATTGGGCCACTCCGGCATCATCCAGCGTCGAGCCAGTGCCTTCAAGCAACTGACGCACCTTGCGCTGGCTGCCCCAGAGTTTCGAAAATAATTGCCCGGCAAAGGGTAAGGCCGCCAAGCCTTGGGCCAAAACGGGAAAAAGCAGGCTGGCGGCCCCATCAAAATGCTCCAAAGCCGCATTAATGCCCACGACTTTCAGATCTGAAGTGCGCGTGGCCATTTCTAGTGCGATTGCTGCGCCGGCCGAGTGCCCGACCACAGCAATCGGCTCAACGCCAAAGACGTGACAAAGCTGACTGAGATCTTGGGCAATCGGGCCGAGTGCAATTCGAGTGCGATTAGCCGTTTTGGTGCCACCATGGCCGGGCAGGTCAGGGATGATCAGACGGTAGTGTGGCGCAAGCACGGGGATAAGGTTTCGGAAACTATGCCCCGATGCGCCCAAACCATGCAAAAGCAAAACTGATGGCGCGTCTTTGGCGCCGATGTCGCAGACCCACCACCGGTGCGCCCCTTGCAGCACGCGACTTCCTGCCTCGCGAAAGGGCCAATCACTGGGGAGTGACGTCACATCCATTCTTCAGCCTTCTAACGTCGCTCCAAGCACCGCAGACAAGTGTTTGGCATTGGCCTGCGACAGAGCGACATAACGCGCTCCCATCAATTGGGTCAAATGCGTAAGCTGGGCATGCGGTCTTCGCGCGACGTCGATGATAAGCGTCGCTATGCCCGTGGCACGGATCGCGCGGGCTAAGGTATGGGTCTGCTGCTCTGCGAGGGCGCGGTTGCCGCTCCCATCAAGGGCAACGTTGCCTTTCCCATCAGTCAAGATAGCGATGGTTGGGGTCATGCCTTTGGACCTTGCACGCAGGGCAGTTTCAAGCGCGGTCTTCAACCCATCTGCGAGCGGCGTGCCTCCTCCACCGGGCAAACTACGCAGGCGGTTTTTGGCAAGCACCAAGCTGCGGGTCGGGGGCAGCAGCAATTCAGCTTGGGCGCCTCGAAAACTCAACAATGCCACGTGATCCCGGCGGCTATAGGCGCGGGCCAGAAGCTGCTCAACAGCACCTTTCGCTTCGGCAAGCCGAGCCACAGCCGCAGAGCCCGAAGCATCAACCGCAAAGACCAATACGCGATCGGAGTGCACTTTGTTGCGCTTCACATGAAAGTCGCTGCTTTCAATAAAAAGGCGGTCATGCTGGGCATCGGTTTGAGCAAATTTCCGGCGGAGTTTTTGCCAAGGTGCTGCGGCACGGAGGGTCGCAATAAGGTCCAGTTTCTGATGGCTTTGAGGTTTGCCCCGTCGCGGTGCAAGAGGGCGTCCGCGGCGGTTGCCGATCACAGAAACACCAGAGCCCGAGGCACCGACGGTGTTTCGCAGACTGCGTGCATCTACCAAAAGCTTAAGAATTTCGGGCGGTAGGGCCGCACGCGCGGCTTCTACCATTATTTCTGAAGGCAGTTTCGTCTCAAGGCTAA
>DOOI01000158.1:12019-14938 GCA_003512825.1 Paracoccaceae bacterium
CTGCGTTGAGGCATCTTCTGGTTCAGTCCCATCCTCCTCCGGCGGCGGCGAGGATTGGGTGGGCTCATCAAAAGGTGCCGCCCGTTGCGCCAAAGTGAGCGCCGACGCTTGGGTCAGGTCATCGCGTTCCACCATCGTGCGTCCCGAAAGCGCCGCGAGAGCCCGCGCGGCCGTCAGGGTCAGGATTGGGGCGCGCGCGCTGATGATCGCCAACTCAGCGCAAGCGCGCACCACCTCCGTGACCAGCATATGTGGCACGCGAACCTTCGGCAGCAAGGCGCGAGCCGCAACAATGCCATTAATTTCAATGGGTTCAAGTATTGACTTAAAGCGAAGCCCGTCAAGATTGACGAACAAGCCTAGTCTGTCGATGAGGGCGGGCGGTACGCCTTCGCCCTCTTCCGCAGCCTCATCCAGAGCAATAATTGAGTGGCGTTTGTTATCAAGTATCTGGGCCAGCCGCGCCGCAAGGCCGGGGTCACAGCGTTCCGCCATTGGGAGAACGAGAATAGCATCGCGGTCCAACAGGCCGCTCCGAAAAACAGGCCGTTCGATGCTTAGGGTCGCGGCGGCATCCAAGCCACCAAAGAGCGCGTCATCAGAAATATTTGGCGCGAGCCGAGTGATGGGGAGCGGCGGCGAGCAGGCCGCAAGGCAATCCAAGAACGCTTGCCGCTGCGGGCTGGCCCGCGCGCGCAACCACAAGCCCCCAATGGCGGCTGGATCAATCGCGAACACGGCAAGAGCTGATTTGAGAACCGCATGGGACATCTCAAGGCAGGATTTCGTGAACGACGCGCTGAACCCGCGCAGAGGATCCGGCTTCATCAAGCGGGTCACGCCGCAAACGATGCGAGAGCGCCATGGTTGCCACACGCTTAAGATGCGAGCGCTCCAAAGTGTCAGCCCCTTCGCTGGCGGCAAATGCACGCGCCGCGCGCAACAGAGTAAGTTCACCGCGCACCCCATCTGACCCCAGCGCGATGCACAGGGCTGCACAATCGTGCAGTGCAGTATTCGGTGTCGTGATCAAACTCAGCTGGTCGCGCGCCTTGAGGATTGTGGCGCGCAACTGGGCATCCTTGCGCTGCCACTCTGGCATGAAGCGGTCATAAGCGGTCTCATAAGCATCACGGCGTTTGATAACTTCGACGCGACTGTCGATGTCCTTCGGGCTGGTGATCTCCACGGAAAGGCCAAAGCGATCAAGCAATTGTGGCCGCAGATCTCCCTCTTCTGGATTGCCTGAACCGACAAGCACAAACCTTGCCGCATGGCGTATCGAGAGGCCATCGCGCTCAACGACATTCTCGCCTGATTGGGCTACATCAAGCAGCAGATCGACCAGATGATCTTCAAGCAGATTGACTTCGTCGATGTATAGGTAACCACGGTTGGCCCGCGCCAAAAGGCCCGGCTGGAAGCTCTTCTCGCCCTTGGCAATAGCCCGTTCAATATCGAGGGCGCCCGTAACACGGTCTTCACTGGCTCCCAACGGCAGATCAATGACAGGTGTCGGCTTTCGCACAAGGGTATTGCGTGAAAGCCCTGGCCAGTCTTTGGCCCACTCGGGGCACTGCTCCGGGCGGGCGGAATTGACAGGGCATCCGTCGACTGCGTCGATTTCAGGCAAGAGCGCCGCCAAGGCGCGGACAGCGGTAGACTTGCCAGTTCCCCGATCCCCAAAAACCAGCACGCCGCCAATAGACGGGTCAATCGCTGTCAAAATGAGCGCAGTTTTCATATCGTCTTGACCGACGATCGCCGAAAAAGGGAAAGGCGCGCGACCAGACTTCTTGATGTTCAGCTTGCGAATGGGGCTGGCCGATTGAGGCACGGTGTTTGCGTTCATGCTGCATCCTTTTCCATGGCCTTGGGCCATTTGGCGCGGTCTGCTCCAGACCAATGGCCTGATGTGCCAAAGACGTGAAAGCGCGCGTAAAGCTCTTCGGAAAACCAATCACCGGCGCGCACGGCGCGAATGGCCTGAGCATGGGGCCCGTCGCGGTGAGCAAAGGCCGACATGCTCGCGACGTCGGGCCAGACCGAGAAGGTCACTTGATGCAGGAAAGGCACCTCACCGATACCAATCTTGAAACTGACATTTGGATCGCGCCCAATTGCTTCAGAAATTTTGGGCACGCGTTTCCAAAATCGCAAACTGTGGCGCGGGCGCAAAGTGGCGCGCGTCAAAATCGCGATGGGGCCTGTCGCGGCAAAAGCTTGAGGAGGGGCCGCAAGCGCAAAGGGTTGCTCACCCGACCAAAGGCCGCGCACAGAAGTCGGGCTGAGGAAAAGCGAGAACTGCTCGCGCGCGCGCGCCGCCCACTTCGTATAGACTGGGTTGTCCAGAATTGCGGCCTGTGCAGTCTCGGCATCGGGCCATGACGCGAGGATCGACCAGACCTGCCAGTTGGGGCGTGGGGTGAACCCCTCACCAGTGCCCGAACCGCAGAGTTTGAAAAACTGGCACCGGGTATCCTGTCGAAGAGCGCGCGGCGCCAACGCCATTTGCCCAAGCACCCATAGGCGTGCAGGCAAGCTGGGGAAGCGAAACAAGCTGAGCGTGACGACGGAAATGACCTGGCCTCCGAATCTAAGTGTCAACTTAATGATACACCCTGTCCGCTGAGATTATAGGCTTAATCCCATATAAAATGGCAAATAATATTAAGTTGTAAATAGTTTGATACAGTATAGGCTTTGAATATGGCCAATCAGTCTCACTCAGATTTATCGACGCGCCGCGGCTCAGCTCCGCGATTGAAAGCGGATTCGATCAACGAAGGGGCGGGGCGGGCCGTGGTGATCGGGGCCGGGCTTGGTGGTTTGGCGTCAGCGATGCGCTTGGGCGCAAAAGGCTGGCAAGTGACAGTGCTTGATCGGCTCGATCGACCCGGCGGACGGGGTTCTTCCTTG
>DOOI01000158.1:15234-15842 GCA_003512825.1 Paracoccaceae bacterium
ACAAGGGCTGCGCGATCTATGGCGCGCCTGTGGGCGCGACTTCGATCGTGATGTTGCGTTGGTCCCGATGGACCCGTTTTATGAAATTCGGTTTCATGACGGCGAACGTTTTACCGCTCGCCAAGATGACGCTGCGATGCGGGCCGAAGTGGCCAGGATCAGTCCTGAAGATGCAGCAGGCTATCAGCGCTTCCTGCGCGACAGCGAGGCCAGGTATCACTTTGGCTATGAGGACTTGGGCAAGCGGCCGATGAACCGTTTGTGGGAGACCTTGAAAGTCATTCCCAGATTTGCGGCCTTGCGCGCGGATCGGTCGGTGTATGGTCATGCCGCGGCGCGGGTGCGCGATGAACATTTACGTTTTGCATTGTCATTTCACCCGCTGTTTATCGGCGGTGACCCGTTCAACGTGACATCAATGTATATATTGGTCAGTCACTTGGAGAAAGCCTTTGGAGTGCACTACGCCCAAGGCGGTGTGCAGGCCATCGCTGATGCAATGGTGCGCGTGATCGAAACGCAAGGTGGCTCTGTCGTGCAGGGGGCCGAAGCGGACGAGATCGTAATCAAGAATGGCCGCGCGGCTGGTGTGCGGGTCTCGCATGGAC
>DOOI01000199.1:0-6971 GCA_003512825.1 Paracoccaceae bacterium
ACAACGGCGCCGATCACCTGAGTGATTTTGCCTTTTGCGTTTGCCATGTTTCGTCTCCGGTCTTAGAGCGCTTCCGCGCCCGAGATAATTTCGATCAGTTCGTTGGTGATGACGGCCTGACGAGAGCGGTTGTATTCGATCGTGTATTTCTCGATCATATCGCCCGCGTTCCGCGTTGCGTTGTCCATCGCGCTCATCCGTGCACCCTGCTCCGACGCACCGTTCTCAAGGAGCGCTGCGAAGATTTGGGTCGCCACACCACGCGGCAGAAGATCCGCAAGGATGGCTTCTTCATCCGGCTCGTAGTCGAACAGTGTCGAAGCGCTGCCCTCTACGGCGTCAAATTTCGCCGGAATGATCTGCTGTGCGGTCGGGATCTGGCTGATCACCGACTGGAAGTTGTTGAAGAACATCGTCGCCACATCGAACTCGCCCGCGTCGAAACGTGCGAGCAAGCCTTTCGCGATGTCTTGCGCGTTGGCATAACCCAACCGCTTGACGTCGCTCAGATCAACGTGACCAACCATCAGATGGCCATAGTCGCGGCGCAGCTGCTCCCGGCCTTTCTTGCCAACGGTGAGAATTTTCACCGTCTTGCCCTGCGCCAAAAGGCGGTCGGCATGGCCTTTGGCCAGCTTCACGATGGTCGAGTTGAAGCCCCCGCAGAGGCCCCGCTCGGCCGTCATGACCAAAAGGAGCTGCACCTTATCCGACTCTGTCCCCGCCAAAAGGCGCGGTGCGGAATCGCTGCCACCAACCGACGCGGCAAGCCCTGCCAGAACGGCGTTGAACCGCTCTGTGTAAGGCCGCGATGCCTCAGCCGCATCCTGTGCCCGCCGCAGTTTTGCGGCAGACACCATTTGCATGGCCTTGGTGATCTTGCGCGTCGACTTGATGCTCGCGATCTTGTTTTTAAGGTCCTTGAGATTTGGCATTGCCTTATCTCCTTATGCGAAGTCAGCTGCGAACTCATCCAGCGCAGCGCGGATTTTGTCCTCGGCTTCGCCTTTGATCTTCGGGTCTTCCTTGGTGATGAAGTCCAACAGCGCCTTGTGCTTGCCGCGCAGGTGCTTGAGCACGCCAGCTTCCCAACGACCGACATCCTTCACGCCAACCTTATCAAGGTAGCCTTTGGTGCCAGCGAAGATGATGCAGACGATTTCGGCGTTGGTGAGCGGCGAGTATTGCGGCTGCTTCATCAACTCGGTCAGACGGGCACCACGGTTCAGCAGCGCTTGGGTCGAGGCGTCGAGGTCGGAACCGAACTGAGCAAATGCCGCCATTTCGCGGTATTGTGCGAGTTCCAGCTTCACCGGACCAGCAACCGACTTCATCGAGTTGGTCTGTGCGGACGACCCCACACGAGACACCGACAGACCTGTGTTCACAGCCGGGCGAATGCCTTGGTAGAAGAGTTCGGTCTCAAGGAAGATCTGACCGTCGGTGATCGAAATCACGTTGGTCGGAATAAACGCCGAAACGTCACCGCCTTGGGTTTCAATAACGGGCAGAGCCGTCAACGATCCGGCGCCGAAATCTTCGTTCAGCTTTGCCGAACGCTCGAGCAGGCGGGAGTGGAGATAGAACACGTCGCCAGGATAGGCTTCACGGCCCGGCGGACGACGCAGCAAAAGCGACATTTGACGATAAGCAACAGCCTGCTTGGAAAGGTCATCATAGATGATCAAAGCATGGCGGCCATTGTCGCGGAAATGCTCTGCCATTGCCGTTGCGGCGTAGGGCGCAAGAAACTGCATCGGTGCGGGGTCCGAAGCGGTCGCAGCCACAACGATCGTGTATTCGATCGCGCCGGTCTCTTCGAGCTTCTTCACCAGCTGCGCCACAGTCGAGCGCTTCTGACCGATCGCCACATAGATGCAATAGAGCTTCTTCGACTCATCTGCGCCTGCGGCTTCGTTATAGGATTTCTGGTTCAGAATGGCGTCGAGCGCGATGGCTGTCTTGCCGGTCTGACGGTCGCCAATGATCAGCTCGCGCTGGCCACGGCCAATTGGGATCATCGCGTCTACAGACTTGAGGCCTGTCGCCATTGGCTCATGCACCGACTTACGCGGGATAATGCCGGGAGCCTTGACGTCTGCCAAGCGGCGGCCTTCCGACTTGATCGGGCCTTTGCCGTCCAGCGGGTTGCCCAGACCGTCAACAACACGGCCCAAAAGCGCGTCACCCGTGGGAACGTCCACGATGGACTTGGTGCGCTTTACGGTGTCACCCTCTTTGATGTCACGGTCCGAACCGAAGATCACGACGCCGACGTTGTCGGTTTCGAGGTTCAGCGCCATGCCGCGGATCCCGCCGGGGAATTCCACCATCTCACCAGCCTGAACGCTGTCGAGGCCATGCACACGCGCAATACCGTCACCGACCGACAAAACCCGGCCCACTTCCGCCACTTCGGCATCCTTGCCGAAGTTCTTGATCTGGTCTTTCAGGATCGCAGAAATCTCTGCCGCTTGGATACCCATTTATCCGACCTCTTTCATTGCATTCTGGAGGGAATTCAGTTTCGAGCGGATCGACGTATCGATCATCTTCGAACCCACTTTTACGACGAGACCACCGATGAGACTTTCATCGACGGCCGCATTGATTTTCACGTCCTTGCCGAAGCGCGCTGCCAAAGTCTTGGCCAACTTGTCCGACTGACCCTTTGTCAGGGCCTTGGCCGACGTCACCTCAGCGGTCACCTCGCCCTTGTCGGCGGCAATCGCCTCGCGCAGCGCTGCCACCAATTGCGGCAACACAAACAGACGACGTTTCGAGGCCATCAGGCCCAGAACATTTGTCATCATTCCTGTCAGACCCATCTTTTTAGAGATGGCAGCCACAGCAGCGGATTGCTGCTCGCGGCTGTAAACAGGGCTATTGATCAAAGCATTGAAGTCGGCACTGTCCTTAAGAACTGCCGAAAGCGCCTCGAGGTCGGCTTCGACCTTCGGGACGCTCTTTTCTTCCTTAGCCAGATCGAAGACGGCCTTCGCATAACGCGAGGCAATCCCCATGGAAATCGAAGCTGGTTCGGACACGTCACCCTTCCGCTAGTCTTGGCCTCGGTTTGCAATGGGGCCTATCAGGCCCGCCGAGGACGTTTGCCTGCCTTGAAACTGTTCAAAGCGCGTGAATTCGGGCGGTGTGTAGCAGAGCAACCCCGCCCTAGCAACCGCCTTGAATTCTTTTGTATGCGACGGGATACCACATGTTTTCAATAGCTTACCAAAGGTGCGACGCTTTGCGCGACACTGAGCAATAAAAAAACTTCACCACAAGGTAACATTTCCCGAATCCACCTGTCCAATCCGGCCCTTTTCGCCCGTCCATCCGTTAGCGATACCACCCGAAAAACAGTGCTTTTTCACAAAAATCACCACAATCACGGACCAAACCGCGCCCAAGCCGCACCCAAGCTGTACCCAAGCCGCGCGCAAGTCAGCGCGCAAGTCAGCGCGCAAGTCAGCGTATTGAACGCGCCCGAGCCTCCATGCACCCCGCTCACACCTACTCAGACCCTGTTCAGGCCCTGTTCAGGCCCGCCCCAGTCCGCTCCAGTCCGCTCCGCGTCCTTCCACGCAGCAAAACTCAAGCGCGCAGCACCTCATGATCCGCAGTGGCCCGCGTGTTGAACAAAAAAGGCGGCCCTCACAGAGCCGCCCTTCCCATCTTGTGGCGTTAAACCGCCTCAGCGCTTGGCGTTTTCGAGCGCATCCAACCGGGTTTTCAAGGCTTCATTTTCTTCGCGCGCCTTTTGGGCCATCGCGCGCACCGCATCAAATTCCTCGCGTGTGACAAAGTCGCGATCCGCCAACCAGCGGTCCACCAAAGACTTCATCGCCGTCTCGGCTTCTGTCTTTGCACCCTGTGCCACTCCCATGGCATTGGTCATCAATTGCGAAATATCCTCGAAAATCTTGGAACGGGTTTGCATCTTGGGCTCCACCTTGGGCATTTCTGCCTATATGGGATGGAAAGCCCCAAGTCTCAAGCCTTGGCAGCCCTCCCGCGACGAAGCGCCCGCCCCGAGGCCACAAAGGATCGCCCGCATGATCGCCGCTCTACCCTTTCCCCAGATCGCCCCCGAAATCTTCACGTTGCCGCTCTTTGGCATGGAGTTCTCGCTCCGCTGGTATGCTTTGGCCTATATCGTTGGCATTGTGCTGGCGTGGCGGATCTCGCGTGCGGCCATCACTCGCCCCGCCCTTTGGCGCGGCACGCCCCCCCTGACCGCTCCGCAGCTGGAAGACCTGCTCACTTGGGTGATCTTGGGCATCATACTTGGTGGGCGATTGGGCTTTGTGCTGTTTTACCAGCCCGGCTACTATCTCAGCCACCCTGCCGAAATCCTCCAAGTCTGGCAGGGCGGCATGTCATTTCACGGCGGGTTTCTCGGCGTTGTCGTCGCCGCGTGGATTTTCACCGCCAAATACCGCATTCCCCGGCTTGAGGCAGCCGATGCCATTGCCCTAGGCGTTCCCACTGGGCTTCTCTTGGGGCGCGTGGCGAATTTCATCAACGCCGAACTCTGGGGGCGTCCTACCGATTTGCCTTGGGGCGTGATCTTCCCCGGCACCGCCGCCCAAGACTGCCCCGGCATCGTCGCAGGGCTATGCGCGCGCCATCCCTCTCAACTATATGAGGCCATCCTCGAAGGTGGCCTGCTGCTTGCGGTGATGCTCTTCCTCGCCTTCCGCCGCGGCGCGCTCAAATTTCCGGGTCGGATCACTGGCGTATTTCTCATTGGTTACGGTCTGGCGCGCTATGTAGTGGAATTCGCCCGCCAAGCCGACGCGCAATTCATCACACCCGATAATCCCTTGGGCCACGTCATTCCTGGCATCTCCATGGGGCAATTGCTGTCGCTGCCGATGGTGCTGGTGGGACTGGTCTTGGTGTGGCGGTCGCGCCGGGCATGACACTCAAGGCCGAACTCCTCGCCCGGATCGCCGCATCCGGCCCCATGACATTGGCCGATTACATGGCCGAATGCCTGCTCCATCCGCGCTATGGCTATTATTCCACCCGCGATCCCTTGGGCGCGGCCGGGGATTTCACCACCGCCCCCGAAATCTCGCAGATGTTTGGCGAGATGCTGGGGCTCGCCTTGGCGCAAAGCTGGCTTGATCAGGGCGCCCCCTCGCCCTTCACACTGGCCGAACTTGGCCCGGGTCGCGGGACATTGATGGCCGATGTGCTCCGCGCCACTGCGCGTGTGCCGGGCTTTCACGCCGCCCTAAACGTGGTCCTCGTCGAAGCCTCCCCCACTCTGCGCGCCGCCCAAGCCCAACGCGTGCCTCATGCCAAATGGGCCGATACCATAGCCGAGCTGCCCGACGCGCCGCTCTTTCTGCTTGCCAATGAATTCTTCGATGCCCTGCCGATCCGCCAGTTTCACCGCGCCGCGGGCGACACATGGCGCGAAGTGGTGGTCGGTATCGAAGCCTCGGACCTGCGCCCCGGCCTCGCGCCACCCGCCCCCCATGCCCCCCTCGACCAACGCCTCTCCGATACCCGCCCCGGCGACATCGTCGAAACCTGCCCGGCCGCCGCCCCCATTGTCACCCGCATCGGCGAAATCCTCGCCGCGCATGGCGGCGCCGCCTTGCTCATTGATTACGGGGCGGGCCCCTCCTTGGGCGATACCTTCCAAGCCCTCGAAAACCACCGCTTCGCGGATCCCTTCGCCAATCCCGGCCACGCCGACCTGACCGCGCATGTCGATTTCATCGCACTCGCCCGCGCCGCCCAGCCGCTCTGCGCGACGTCCGCCATCACCCCCCAAGGCCGCTTCCTCGAACACCTTGGCATCACCCCGCGCGCCCAATCGCTCGCCCCCCGCCTCAGCGGTCCCGCCCTCGAAAGCCACATCGCCGCGCATCGCCGCTTGACGCACCCCGACGAAATGGGTTCGTTGTTCAAAGTGCTGGGGCTCACCCCCCATTTTGCCCCGCCGTTCCCCGGCCTTATTCCGGACCACTCATGACGCTCGAAATCCTCACCTCAGACGCACTCGCCCCCCGGCATGGCTTCTTCACGCGCAAGGGCGGGGCCTCCTCTGGTATCTTCGCCGGGCTCAACTGCGGCCCCGGGTCTTCTGATCAAGCCGAGATCGTCGCCATCAACCGCGCACGCGCCACCCAAGCCCTCGACCTCGCCCCCGAAACCCTGATCACAGTCCACCAAATCCACTCCGCCATTCCCCTGCCCGTCACGGCGGTGCTGACAGGCGACAAACCCAAAGCCGATGCGCTTGTAACCGCCACCCCCGGCCTCGCCATCGCCGTGCTGACAGCAGATTGCCAACCCGTTCTGTTCGCCGATGCCACCCATGGCGTGATCGGCGCGGCCCATGCAGGCTGGAAAGGCGCGCTGACTGGCGTGCTCGAAGCCACCCTTGATGCTATGGAAGCGCTTGGCGCCACACGCGCCACCACCTCTGCCGTCATCGGCCCCTGCATCAGCCAAAACGCCTATGAAGTCGGGCCAGAGTTTTTGCACAGTTTTCTTGCCGAAGACGAGGACTACAGCCGCTTTTTCGCCAATGGCCAAGGCGACCGCTTTCTCTTTGACCTCCCCGGCTTTGGCCTGCACCGTCTGCGCGCCGCTGGTGTCGGACATGCCGAATGGACGCGCCATTGCACCTACGCCGACCCCGAACGATTCTACTCCTACCGCCGCACAACTCACGCAGGCGAAGCTGATTACGGCCGCTTGATCTCGATCATTCGCCTCTAACCAGAAACAGCGCGTTCATAGCCACACGATTGCCCCATTTAGCGCAACAATCCCGCCTGCCCCCTGCCGCGCGCCGCACAAACATCGCGCCAAAGCCCATAAATCATACTCTTCACAGACTAGCCCAGCATAGTTGCGCGCCCCTTTCGCTCTGGGGCGCTTTTCCCAAAAATGGCCCGCTCCTGCCCCAGACTTGCCTGAAAGCACTGGCAAATTCTCCCCAT
>DOOI01000199.1:7220-7706 GCA_003512825.1 Paracoccaceae bacterium
CGTCACTGGCAAATTCTCCCCATAGGCCCGCCACTGAACGTGCAGGCCAGCAGATGGAGATTGAGCAGATGAAAACCAACCGCTGGATGAAAAGCGTCCTCGCAACCTCGGCAAGCCTGTCGCAAGATACGGCGCCCGCGCTGCCATGGGCGCGCAAGCGCCGCGCGCTGGCCCGTCTGGCAATTCTGCCGAAAGTCAAATCAGCCTGATCTTTGCCACGCCCGCGCCTCCTGCGGCGAATCAACCCTGCGCTGCGCGCCTACTCAGGCGCGCGCGCCAGACGGAAAATGTGGCAGCCTCGTTGCGCGCTACGCAACAATTCCAAATAGATCCCGGAATTGATCCTGCCCTTTGGCAGCCATCCCACTGATTTACGAATTTTTTTGACCCCCCGCGCAGATTTTGCGAGCACGGACGGACACAAAACCGTCCTTCTGGTGTTGTCGGTGGGGGCCGACGCGAGATGTGACCGCCGTAACGGGTGAC
>DOOI01000199.1:8013-8139 GCA_003512825.1 Paracoccaceae bacterium
CTAAGATGACCAGTGCCTTTTCCCCCGCCTCTTTGGGGTATGGACCAAAACCGTCCGTTGCAGCGGACCTGTCCACGCGCAAACGCGTGCCGACGCGCAATATCCAAATCTCTTGGCTGAACGCTT
>DOOI01000199.1:8425-8954 GCA_003512825.1 Paracoccaceae bacterium
CGGCCAATGCGACTTTCGCGAAGTGCTTTTGCCTGCGCTGCCCGAATTTGAACTGGCGTTCAACGCCTTTGCGCGCGGCACCCTCCTTGCCACGCCCTCTGGCTTCTCCGCCATCGAAGATCTCGCGCCCGGCGATCTGGTGCTGACCCGCGAGTTTGGCCCCCAGCCCCTCACATGGATCGGCTCGCTCACCCATGTTCCCAACGCTCCCGTATGGCGGCAGGAACTTGCACGGCTGGTCCGGTTTTTGCCTGACGCCCTTGGGGTTGACCGTCCGCATAGCAATCTCTTGCTCGGCCCCGGCGCTCGGCTGTGGCAATCCACATCCGAGGGCGGCGTTTTCGTGCCCGCGCACCGTTTTCTAGATGGTGAAACCGCGCTCGAAATCAGCCCGACCACCCCCGTTGACCTTTTCCACGTGATGACAAAACGGCATGCCACGCTGAGCGCGGCGCATCTCGGTGTCGAAAGCTACCACCCCGGCCTTCAACTGCGCGACCGAATGAACGCAGCAAACCTGAGCTACTTC
>DOOI01000199.1:9310-9482 GCA_003512825.1 Paracoccaceae bacterium
AACAATGCCGCCTCTGCAGCGGCCTGATCTTTTCTCTGGGCAAATGAAATAAAAAAGTTGCGCGCTGCCCCTCTCCTCCAAGCGAGGCAGCGCGCGGGCTTCAGGCGATCCGAGCAAGCCGCGCTTCGAGAACATCGAAGGGCACACCGGGATCGTCCTTAGCACATCGAAT
>DOOI01000199.1:9830-11384 GCA_003512825.1 Paracoccaceae bacterium
CAGCTCTTCGGTCAAAAAGGATTGGAATGTCGACAGGTCTGGCGCCACGCATTTGAGGATGAAGTCCACCTCGCCATTAAGCATGTGACACTCGCGCACCAAGGGCCACGCCCGGCACCGTCCCTCAAAACGGCTCAGGTCGGTTTCGGCTTGGCTTTGCAGCCCCACCATTGCAAACACCTGCACCTCAAAGCCCAATTCCCGGGTATCGACTTTGGCGTGATAGCCACGAATATAGCCCGCTTCCTCCAGCGTGCGGACGCGCCGCAAACAGGGCGGCGCCGAGATACCAACACGCTTGGCCAATTCGACGTTGGTCATCCGACCATCCGCCTGCAATTCTGCCAGAATCTTCCGGTCAATCGGGTCGAGTTTGGTGCCAGCCATTGCGAGAGTCTCCTTGCGCCCGTCTATAGCAGAGGCCGCGCCGGGCGCAACAATGTTTCAACCACACGAAACATCCTTTCGAAAACTTGCGCCGACTTGAAAGATTGCATTTTACAGGTGCGGCGACGTTAACCATTTACGTCATGACGCAAGCCAGACGCCACCCATACGTAAATCATACGCGGTTTCGCGCCCTTTCACTCGCGGCGTTAACCTTCTATATCAAGCGAAATTCTCCATACGAAGAAGGCTGCCATGTCCGACACTCGCCACACCCGCGTCCTGATCATCGGCTCCGGCCCAGCAGGTTACACCGCCGGCGTCTACGCCAGCCGCGCGATGCTCTCGCCCATTTTGGTGCAGGGCATCGAACCCGGTGGCCAGTTGACCACAACCACCGATGTCGAAAACTGGCCCGGCGACGAAAGCGTTATGGGGCCCGACTTGATGGTCCGCATGGAACATCACGCAAAATCAATGGGTTGCGAAATTGTTTCTGACATCATCGTGTCGTTGGATCTTGCAAAGCGCCCCTTCACCGCCACAGGTGACAGCGGCACAACCTATACCGCCGACGCCGTGATCCTCGCCACTGGCGCGCGCGCCAAATGGCTCGGCCTGCCCTCCGAAGAGGCGTTCAAGGGCTTTGGCGTCTCGGCCTGCGCCACCTGCGACGGCTTCTTTTATCGCGGACAAGAAATCGTCGTCGTTGGGGGCGGCAACACCGCTGTCGAAGAGGCCCTCTTCCTCACCAACTTCGCCAGCAAAGTCACCCTCATCCACCGCCGCAGCGACCTCCGCGCCGAGCGCATCATGCAAGACCGACTCTTCAAGCACCCAAAGATAGAAGTGCTTTGGAATCATGCACTTGACGAGGTTGTGGGCGACAGCAATCCCAAGGGCGTCACTGCGGTAAAGGCCCGCCACGTCGAAACTGGCGCGATCACAGAGATCCCGGCAAAGGGTGTTTTCATTGCGATCGGTCATGCCCCGGCATCCGAGCTGGTCAAGGATCAGTTAGAATTGCATCACGGCGGCTATGTAAAAGTCGAGTCCGGCACGGCCCACACATCCATCCCCGGCGTCTTCGCCGCGGGTGACCTGACCGACCATGTTTACCGCCAAGCCGTAACGTCAGCAGGCATGGGATGCATGGCCGCCCTCGAC
>DOOI01000123.1:0-16463 GCA_003512825.1 Paracoccaceae bacterium
GTTTGCGGAGCCAAAATGAGAGGCGGGTCCATGGCCCAAAGTACCTAAACGCCCGCCACAAAGGCCATGGGCACCGCGAGATATTCAAACGGGGCAATCGTGGCGGCGCGGCCCAAGCGGTAGGCTTGGCTCAGGCAGTAACCGATAAGGCCAGAGTTGACGCCCAAGAGCACGAAAAGGCTCCAATCTTCGGGGGCTGGCCAGACCCATGGGCGCAAAAGAAAAATCACCGAGCGATTGGTTGCGCCTTCTGCGAAGCGGCCATCGCCCGCGACGGCCCAAAAACCCAAAGCCACAATGAGAAAGGTGGCCTGAATATAGGTTGATAGCACCGACGCGGGCGCACGCGCCCCGAGACGGCGGGTGAGGATGGAGTTAATCGCATAGCCGCACGCGGAAATGACCGGGAGCAACAGCACAAGGCGAGACGCGGGTAGATCTGCGGCAGAGGCCCAAGGGCGTTGCATCAAGACCACGCCGAGCAGGCCAATGAGCACCGCCCCGATGCGCCATGGGCCAATTTTTTCGCCCAAGAACGGGACTGAAAGTAGGGTGATCAAGAGCGGCGCGACATAAAAAAGCGCCATTGCCTCGGCGAGCGGAAGCACGGCTAGAGCTGCAAAATAGCTCATATTGGAGAAGATAACGAGGACGCAGCGCAAGAGATGCGTGAACGGTCGGTCCGTACGGAGTTTGTGGAGCCCGCCCTCGAGGAGAACCAGACCTAACGACAAGGGCAGCGCAATGAGGGCGCGCAAGAAAACCATTTGATGAAGGGGATAGCCCCCTGAAAGTGCTTTGATCAGCACATCATTGATGGTGATGCCAACGGTGCCGGCGAGAATGCAGATGATGGCGAGACCGGGACGAGAGAGGGTGTCAGTAGCCACGCGCGCGGTCCACAAGATGCAGGAAAGGGAGGCCTGCTTCTCCGCGCTGGATGTTTGTGGCCACGGCGCGTGCGGCGGTGCGTGGGCGCGTCGTCGAGGCGATATGGGGGGTGACTGTGATTTTGGAATGGGACCAGAACGGGTGCGCGATTGGCAAGGGCTCGTTGCGGAATGTGTCGAGGGTGGCATGGCCGACTTGGCCCGCCTCCAGCGCGCGCAGCAGGGCTTTGTCATCAATGAGCGCCCCGCGCCCCGGGTTCAAGATGACGGCGCCCTTGGGCAGTGCGGCGAGTGTCGTGTCGTTGAGGGTGTTTTCCGTTTCGGCTGTATGGGGCAATAGCAAGATGAGGATGTGTGCAGTGGAGAGCGCCTGTGTCAGGCCGTCGGCCCCCGAGAGACAGGTCAGGCCAGCCACGGATTTTGCGCTGCGGCTCCAGCCTGTGACGGGAAAGCCCAAAGCTGAAAGCGCCTGACCGCAGGCGGCGCCCAACGCGCCAAGACCCAGAATGGTCACGGGGCGCTCTTCGGCCAGCGGAGGCACGTAAGCACGCCATTTGCCATCTTGGCCGTTGATATGCAGGTCCATTCCCAAGTGATGGCGGAGCGTGTGGCCTGTGACCCATTCAACCATGCCACGCGTCAGGCCTTCGTCGACCATGCGGGCCAAGGGCACAGTCAGGGTTGGGTTGCCCACAACATCCTCGACGCCTGCCCAAAGGTTGAGCACCGCCTTCAATCGAGTGTAGGGGGTGAAATCCTGCACTGTCGAATTGGGCGCATAAACAATATAATCGACGAGTTCAGGGGCGAAGTCGGTGGCGACATTGGCTGCCACGCCCATTTCGGCCAAGGCTGTTGGCAAGTGAGTGGCGTAATTTTCCCATGCCTCGGACTTGGCGGCGAAGAGGACGTTCACGGTCATGGGATCACCTAGGTCTGTGGATATGGGCGCTTTGGATTAAGCCAAAGCCGATAAGCAGGATCAACATGGCAGAACCGCCGTAGCTGACAAGAGGCAGAGGCACGCCGACCACCGGAGCAAGGCCCATCACCATGGCCATGTTCACGCTGAAGAAGAGAAAGAAGGTCATCGCTACCCCGAGGGTTACCAATGAGGAGAAGCGATCCTTCATGTTCAACGCAGCGAAGAGGCAAAAGAGGATGATCAGCGCGTAAATCAACAAGAGTGAAATCGCCCCGATAAAGCCAAACTCTTCGGCCAAGGTGTTGAAGATAAAATCGGTATGCTTTTCTGGCAGGAAGTTGAGGCGCGACTGGGTTCCTTGCATGAAGCCCTTTCCCGCCCAGCCGCCAGAGCCCATCGCAATCTTTGCCTGCGTAATATGGTAGCCTGCACCAAGGGGGTCGGACGAGGGGTCGAGGAAGGTGTCAATGCGGCGGAATTGATAGTCTTTGATCAATTGCCAATCAGTGCCGCGCGATTTGAACACAGCAGAGACCAGACCGACGGCTCCGGTGATGACGGCGGCAAAATAGGCCCAGTGAACCCCTGCTAGAAACATCACCGCACCGCCGGCGGTGAGCAGGAGAATGGCTGTGCCGAGGTCTGGTTGTTTGAGCACCAGAATGGTGGGGGCGAGAATGAAGATGACAGGGATCGCGACCCAGAGGGGATGTGATGTCTTGCGTGCGGGGAGCCAGTCGTAATAGGCGGCGATGAACATCACGACAGTGATCTTGGCCAATTCGGAGGGTTGGAGTTGCATGAAGCCAAGGTCGATCCAGCGTTGCGCGCCCATACGGAAGGCGCCAAAAAGTTCGACAATGATCAATAAGATAAGCGCTACCGCATAGCCAACAGCTGAGACGTTGCGCCAAAACCAGATGGGCACCATCGCGACGAAGATCATGACGCCCATGCCAAGCCCGAAGCGTTTCATTTGCGCGATGGCCCAAGGGCGCAATTCACCGCCCGCGACGGAGTAGAGCATCAAAAAGCCGACGCTCGCCACTGCGATCAGCAGCAAGATCAAGGGCCAGTTGAGCAGCAGGATTTTTCGCGGCCCGGTGGGCACGGATTTGACGGTATATTCAAGATAGCTCATCTGCCCCCTCCCTTTTAGGCCCGACCACGATCGGGGGTCGAGGGACGCTCGCGTTTCAGGCGCTCTTGCAGGGCACGGATGCGGCTGCGATCCTTTTCAGGATAAGCGGTCAGGGGGGGGTCGCCATTGTAGAGGGCCTGCAAGGTGATGTCGCGCGCGATGGGCGCAGCAGCAGCCGACCCGCCGCCACCGTGTTCCACAACGAGGGATACGGCGATTTTGGGAGCATCGAAGGGGGCAAAGTTTACGAAAAGCGCATGGTCACGACGGTTCCATGGCAAGTCGTCGTTGCGGGTGACACCGCGGCGGCGTTCTTCTTCGGAGATATTGCGGACTTGGCTGGTACCCGTCTTGCCAGCCATTCGGAAGGCATCTTCGATGATCCGGCTGTTATAGGCGGTGCCACGGCTATGGTTTGAGACCGAATACATGGCGCGGCGGATCATCCGCAGGTTACTTTCGTTGAAGTCGAGCGAGGTGCCTTGGCCGCTTGGTTGATCGACGCCGCCGATGGACCTGATCAGGCGCGGCTGAACAGCGCGGCCTGATGCAAGGCGCGCAGTCATCACTGCGAGATGGAGTGGCGAGGCGGCGACATAGCCTTGGCCAATGGAGGCGTTGACGGTATCACCGATCACCCAATCCTTGCCGAAGGCTTCTTTCTTCCAAGCGCGCGTCGGAGCGCGGCCGCGCGCGACTGCGGACATGGGCACGTCAAACCGCACGCCGATGCCGAGTTTTTCTGCCATTGCAGAGAGCTTTTCGATGCCGAGTTTCAAGGCGAGGTCATAGTAGTAGACATCGCAGCTTTCGCGCAGGGAGGTTTCAAGATTGACGTTGCCATGGCCGGAGCGTTTCCAGCAGTGGAATTTTCGATTTGAGACTTCGAGATGGCCGGGGCAATGGACGGTCTCTTCGGGGCCGATGATGCCCTCTTCAAGAGCTGCGAGCGCCGTGACCATTTTGAAGGTAGATCCGGGCGGATAGAGGCCTTGGACAGATTTCGACGAGAGGGGGCGGTATTCGTTTTCGGTTAAGCCTTTGTAGTCGCTTACAGAAATTCCGCGCACGAAAAGGTTTGGATCGAAAGAGGGGGCAGAGGCAATGGCCAGAATGTCGCCTGTCTCGACGTCCATGACGACGGCTGCAGCGCTTTCGGTGCTTAGGCGTGCTTCGCAATAACCTTGGAGGGCGGCGTCTACGGTGAGTTGGATGTCGGCGCCGGGTTGCCCCTCGACGCGACCCAATTCGCGCATGATGCGACCCGCAGCATTGACTTCGACGCGAAGGGTGCCGGCCTTGCCGCGCAACACTTCCTCCATTTTTGCCTCAAGCCCCACTTTGCCAATCTGGAAACGTGGCAAGAGCAGAAGTTGGTCGGGGTCTTCGATTTTGCTCAGATCATAATCTGACACGGGGCCGACATAGCCTGCAACATGGGCAAAGTCCGCACCAAGTGGATAGTAGCGCGATAGACCCACCTCGGGCGAGACACCCGGCAGAGCGGGAGCGTTAACCGCAACACGGCTGAGATCATCCCAGCTGACGCGATCGGCCACGGTGACGGGCGTGTCGCCGCGCCGCGCCTTCATTTCCTTGAGCGCTTCAGCAACGGCTTCTTCGCTCAAGCCGATGAGGACAGCGAGACGTTGGAGCACCAATTCAGGATCGCCTGCCTCTTCGCGTATGATGGAGATGCGATAGGATGGTTCGTTGACGGCGACGGGCACACCGTTTCGATCAAAAATCTGGCCTCGGGCAGGGGGCAAGAGCCGGATATTGACCCGATTTTCTTCGGCGAGCAGGCGAAACTCATCGGCCTGATCGATCTGCATCCAGCGCATACGCAGGCCCAACCCAGCGATAAGGGCCATTTGTGCGCCACCCAGAAACAGCGCGCGGCGGGTGAAGCGGCGGCTGAGGTCGGCGGCTTCTTGTCCTTTCCGTCTCATGAGCGGCGCCCCATGCCATCGACTTCGGCGGGGGTAACTTTGCGAAGGCCCACGAGCAGATGAGCAGCCCCCACAAGGGCGGGATAAGCGCAGATCGTCGCTGCGGATTGCATCAAGGTGAGACCCAGTGGCGCTTGGGGCAAGAGCAATGCAGCAAGGATCACCCGATTGCTGAGCAAGACTGCCACAAGAATGCCGGAGACCGACAGCCATTCCATGAAAAAGTTCTGGTCACGCAGGGCAGTTGATTGCGCTTTCAGGGTTTCAGACCCGATCAGCACCAAAAGGGCCATCAAACCGGGGGGGCGCTGCAACAAGAAATCAGCCAGTAGCATCACGCCTACCAAGAGCAATGCGGGCAGGTATTCGGGGCGGCGCACAGAAAAAGCCAAGGCGAGCGCCAATAACAGGTCTGGTCCCGCCCAGAGGGCAGGCGCCGTGTCGAGGGGCAAAAGGCTGAGAAACAGCAAGAACAACGCGGCCAGAAGGAAGGCCGACCACATAGCCCAAAGTTGAAGGCGGGCGCGCTCAATCACTTTTGACCTCATTCGTTTGGGCCTGAGCGGCAATGGGCGGGCCTTGAAGCCTTGAGGAAGGTACCAGCATGCCGCCTGTTTCAGTGATACTTTCAACGCCGGGGTTGCGGAGCACGCGGAGGAATTCAAGGCGTTCGTAATCGGCAGAAAGGCGTACGCGAAGTCGCCCGCCGGGATCGGCAGCAATTTGGCCAATCAAAAGACCCGGTGGAAACACGCCGCCATCGCCTGCAGTCACCACGCGGTCGCCGGGGCGGACCAGATCGGGGCTTTCAAGGAAGCTGACGGGCGGCGAGCGGGTGTTATCGCCCATGATGATTGCGGCTTGGCCTGAAGGCTGGATGCGAATGGGGATGCGGCTGGAGCTGTCTGTGAGCAAGATAACGCGCGCCGTGTTCTGGCCTACGCCGGAAATGCGTCCGACGAGGCCCAGCCCGTCCATTGCGGCCCAGCCATCGACGATACCATCGCGCGCACCGACGTTTAGGAGCAGGGATTGACGAAAGGGGCTGCCGCTATCGGCAAGAACGACCCCGGTGACATGGGTGAGTTGCGGGTCGAGGCGGACTTTGTTGAGGTCGAGGAGACGGGCGTTTTCCTGCTCAAGCTGAACGGCGGCTTCTTTCCACATTTTCATTTGCTGCAATTCGCGGCGCAGTTCCTGATTTTGCTCGGCCAGTCGTTGATAGCTTTGGAAGTCGCGCACCAGATTTATAGCGCCCGTCACCGGGGTCATCACCCAGTCCATCCCGGGCACGACGCGATCGATCACTTCCGCACGGAAGCGTTCGACACGCGGGCTGTCGATCCGCCAAAGAAGGAAAACCCCCAAAAGAAATATACCCAAAACCCCTAAGAGCAGGCGCTTTAGGGGGGCGGCATATTCCTCGCTCTCAGTGCGTTCGCGGGCCAAGGGGCCTCCGTACAGACGGTGCGGGCGTTAGCTGTCGTAATCGATGGCGTGGCGCAGTTGCTTTTCGTATTCGAGGGCTTTTCCGGTGCCAAGAGCCACGCAATTGAGGCTCTCATTCGCAATTGAGACCGAAAGGCCTGTCTGTTCGCGAAGCGCCAGATCTAGGTCACCCAAGAGGGCACCTCCCCCGGTGAGCATAACGCCACGATCCACGATGTCAGCGGCGAGATCGGGGGGCGTGGCTTCTAGCGCCTGCATAACGGCGTCGCAGATTTGTTGCACGGGTTCGGCAAGGGCTTCGGCGATTTGAGCTTGGCTGACTTCGGTTTCCTTGGGCACGCCGTTTAGCAGATCGCGGCCGCGCACCTGCATGGAGGTGCCTCGGCCATCATCAGGCATACGGGCGGTGCCGATAGAGGTCTTGATCCGCTCGGCGGTGGCTTCGCCGACAAGCAGGTTATGTTGGCGGCGCAGGTAAGAGATGATCGCTTCATCCATCCGGTCTCCGCCGACGCGCACGGAGCGCGCATAAACGATGTCGCCCAGCGAGAGCACGGCCACTTCGGTGGTTCCGCCGCCAATGTCGACGACCATGTTGCCTGTGGGGTCTGTGATTGGCATGCCCGCGCCAATGGCCGCTGCAATCGGTTCGGCGATCAGGCCTGCCCGGCGCGCGCCTGCAGAGAGCACGGATTGGCGGATTGCACGCTTTTCAACGGGGGTTGCGCCATGTGGGACACAAACGATGATCTTCGGCTTGGAGAAGGTTGACCGCTTATGCACTTTGCGAATGAAGTGCTTGATCATTTCCTCGGCCACGTCGAAATCGGCGATAACACCGTCACGCATGGGGCGGATTGCTTCGATGGAGCCGGGGGTGCGGCCCAGCATCAGTTTTGCATCTTCGCCGACGGCGAGAACTTTTTTCACCCCGTCTTTGACATGATAGGCAACGACGGAGGGTTCAGAAAGCACGATGCCCTTGCCTTTGACATAAATCAATGTGTTGGCCGTGCCGAGATCGATGGCCATATCCGCGGAAAACAAGCTCGGCAGGTTATCAAAAAATGACATCGCGGTATTCCATTGGTCGAAGGTTTCAAAGCGCGAGGGTCCGCCGGCTCGATTGAGGGCGGAATCGATGGTGTTATAGGCGGGAGAGGGCGCGGGATAAAGGGCAGTGCTTTACCAAATCAGCGTCAATCCGCTCTAAGGGATGGACGAGAGGGTCCAAGAGGGCGTAGAGGGCCGCTATGCTGTCTTATCAACACCTCTATCACGCTGGGAATCCAGCCGATGTTCACAAACATGCCTTGATGGCATGGATGCTGGACTATTTGACCCAAAAACCCAAACCGCTGACCTATCTTGAGACCCACTCGGGCCGTGGGATCTATGATTTGGGTGCCGCAGAGGCGCGCAAGACAGGTGAGGCGGCGGCGGGCATCGGGCAGATGGCAGCGGCGTTCAAGCCTTCGCACCCCTATTCGCGCGCGTTGACTTCGGTGCGGGCCGCCTACGGGCCGCAGAGTTATCCGGGGTCGCCGATGCTGGCAGCAACGTTGTTGCGCCCCGAGGATCGGATCGAATTGGCGGAGTTGCATCCGCAGGAAGAAGCGGCGCTCCGCGATGCGATGGCGCAAACGCAAGCCATGGTTCACAAGGCCGAGGGGTTTTCGCTGGCGTTGAGCCTGTGCCCGCCCACACCTCGGCGAGGCGTTTTGTTGATCGACCCGTCCTATGAGATGAAAGAAGACTACGAGGTTATTCCCGGACGGATCACGGCGCTGCATCGCAAGTGGAACGTTGGCATTATTGTGCTTTGGTATCCATTGCTGTTGTCCGGCGCGCATCGCCCGATGCTGGAGGCATTGGAGGCGGCGCGGTTTCCAGAGGTCTTGCGCCATGAAGTCAGGTTTCCTCCGGTGCGACCGGGGCACCGAATGGTTGGCTCAGGGATGTTTGTGATCAATGCGCCTTGGGGGCTTGCGGACGAGGCCAAGCGGCTGGGAACCATTTTTCGCGGCTAAAGATCTGGGCCATACCGCCCCCCTCGCGAGGTTTCTTGCGCGTTGGGCAGGCGTCACCGAGGGGCATGCCAACTTCGAGGGTCATGCCAAAGCGAAAGGGCACGCCGGAAAGGCGCCCCCTTTGTCGTTTGTGGTTTGATGGCTTTAGTGATGGTCTTTGTAGCTGACTTCGGGCTTGTCTGAGCCGCCTTTTTCGCGCCGCACGATCAGGCGGTTGAGGGCGTTGACATAGGCTTTGACCGAAGCGACGACCGTATCGGTATCAGCAGATTGCCCCGTGGCGATGCGGCCCTCTTCTTCGATGCGGACCGAGACCGTGGCTTGGGCATCGGTGCCTTCGGTGACTGCGTGCACCTGATAAAGCTGAAGGCGCGCCTTGTGCGGCCAAAGCATTTTCACAGCATTAAAGGCCGCGTCGACGGGGCCATCGCCTGTGGCATCGATCGCGTGTTCGACGCCGTCGATCAGCAAGGTAAGCTCGGCTTCCTGTGGGCCGTCGGTGCCGCAAACTACGCGGAGGCGTTTGACCTGCAAGGTGTCGGCTTCGGCTTGGACGACGTGATCGTGGACAAGAGCGACGAGGTCGTCGTCGTAGATTTCTTTCTTGCGGTCGGCCAAGGCCTTGAAGCGCACGAAGAGGTCATTGAGCTGGTTATCGGCCAGATCGAAGCCCAGTTCCTTCATTTTGGACCGAAGGGCGGCGCGGCCGGAATGTTTGCCCATCGCGATGTTCTTCGCGGTGAGGCCGATGTCTTCGGGGCGCATGATTTCAAAGGTTTCGACGTTTTTCAACACGCCATCCTGATGGATGCCTGACTCGTGGAGAAAGGCATTCTTGCCGACAATGGCCTTGTTGAATTGCACCGGAAAGCCCGACACGGACGCGACGCGACGAGAGATATTCATGATCTTGGTGGTGTCGATTGCCGTTCCATATGGCAAGATGTCGTTGCGGACTTTCATCGCCATGACGACTTCTTCGAGCGCAGTATTGCCTGCGCGCTCGCCCAAGCCATTGATCGTGCATTCGATTTGACGCGCGCCCGCTTCGACCGCTGCAAGGGCGTTTGCCGTCGCCATCCCCAGATCGTTATGGCAATGGGTGGCGAAGATGATCGTATCGGCACCGGGGACACGTTCGAGCAGCATCTCGATGATCTTGGCGCTTTCACGCGGGTAGGTATAGCCTACGGTGTCGGGAATGTTGATGGTGGTGGCCCCGGCCTTGATGGCAATTTCCACAACGCGGCAGAGATAATCGGCCTCGGTGCGAGTGGCATCCATCGGGGACCATTGCACATTGTCGCAAAGATTGCGGGCATGGGTTACTGTTTCGTGGATGCGGTCTGCCATCTCGTCCATCGTGAGGTTTGGGATGGCGCGATGAAGCGGCGAGGTGCCGATGAACGTATGAATGCGCGGACGCGCGCTGTGTTTCACCGCTTCAAAGCAGCGATCGATATCTTTGAAATTGGCGCGCGCAAGGCCACAGATCGTGGCGTTTTTCGAGCGTTGGGCGATTTCTTTGACTGCGGCAAAGTCGCCTTCCGATGCGATCGGGAAGCCCGCTTCAATAACGTCTACTCCCATATCGTCGAGCAGTTCGGCGATTTCGAGTTTTTCGTCATGGGTCATGGTTGCGCCCGGCGATTGCTCGCCGTCGCGAAGGGTGGTGTCGAATATAAGGACGCGGTCCTGTTTTGTGGATTGGGTCATCATTTCAGCTTTCTTAAATGTCTCCGGAAGGGCGTGCGGGGTGCGGGGCCTATCTCTTCCTCTGAGCGGACCGCACCTTGGGGGCTACGCTCAGAGGCGGATTAGGAGACGCAGGACAGCCGCCAGCAACGTGGGCAAAGCACGCAAATTTAGGGCAGGGCTGATCCAAATGCTCGACATGAGAATAGGTTATACTCAGGCTCGGGGAGATGAAAAGTGCGAAATTGCATGGACGGGGACAAAGCGACCTCTATCTCCTCCAACATGGACCGAATTTTGATCATTGGAGCCTCCGGAGGCATTGGCACGGCGCTGGCAGCACAGGCGCAGGCGCGCGGTGCACAAGTCGTCAGGCTGTCGCGTTCGGCAGATGGGATTGATGTGACTGATGACGCGTCAGTGGCGTCTGTCATGGGGCGGCTGGAGGGGGCGTTTGACGCTATTTTGGTGGCAACCGGAGCGTTGGAAATAGCGGGCGCTGCACCGGAAAAAACGATCAAGTCGTTAGATCCGACAGCCTTCATGGCGCAGATGGCGACCAATGCCTTGGGGCCTGCTTTGGTGCTTAAACATGGGTTGCGGCTATTGTCGAAAGAGCGGCGCGCGGTTTTCGTGGCGCTGTCGGCTCGGGTCGGGTCGATTGGCGATAATCGGTTGGGGGGGTGGTATTCTTACCGCGCGTCGAAAGCGGCCCTCAACCAATTGATCCGAACCGCCTCGATTGAAGTGGCACGCAGCCATCCAAAGGCTGTTTTGGCTGCTCTTCATCCGGGAACAGTTCAAACGCAGTTTACAGAAAAATATCTGGGGCGGCATCCGGCGGTGCCCCCTGAGGAGGCCGCGACGCATATCTGGCGGGTAATCGACGGGTTGGAGCCCAGCCAGACGGGGTGTTTTCGCGATTGGCGCGGGGAGACGGTGGCGTGGTGAGCCTTGTTTTGGTTCTGGGGGATCAGCTTAGCGAAGGGTTGGCGGGGTTGAGCGCAGCTGATCCGACGCGGGATGTGGTGGTGATGGTGGAGGCGGCTGAAGAGGGCTCTTCGGTGCCGCATCACCCGCAAAAGATTGCGCTGATTTTGGCCGCGATGCGCCACTTTGCTCAAACGCTCCGGGCAGCGGGATGGCGGGTTTTGTATTCTCGTCTTGACGATCAGGAGAATTCGCAAAGCGTTGCAGGTGAGGTCATGCGTCGCGCGGCGGAGATAGGCACGGATCATTTGATCATGACCCATTGCGGTGAGTGGCGGTTACAAGGGTCGCTTGAGGCGCTGCCGCTTCATGTGGAGGTTTTGGCTGATACCCGGTTTGTCGCGTCGCATCGCGAGTTTGCGGCGTGGGCCGCGGGACGAAAGCAACTGCGGATGGAGTGGTTTTACCGCGACATGCGGCGCAAGACCGGGTTGATGATGGAGGGGGATGCGCCAGCAGGGGGGCAGTGGAATTTTGACCACGACAACCGAAAGGCGGCTGAGGCAGATATGTTGCGGCCCAAGCCCCTGCGATTTGAACCTGATGAGATCACACAAGAGGTGCTCGACCTCGTCGCAGCGCGGTTTGACACACATTTTGGTCGATTGCGCCCTTTTGGTTGGGCGGTGACGCGCGCGCAGGCCTTGGCGGCGCTGGACCATTTCATTGTGCATCATCTGCCAGACTTTGGCGCGACGCAGGATGCGATGTTACTCAATGATGAAACGCTCAATCACTCATTGCTCTCACCCTATATTAACCTGGGCCTTTTGGGCCCGTTGGAAGTGTGCCAGCGGGTTGAAGCCGCATGGCGCGCGGGCGGTATTCCGATCAATTCGGCGGAAGGGTTTATCCGGCAAATCATTGGCTGGCGAGAATATGTGCGCGGTATTTGGGCGCTGCAGGGGCCGGAGTATTTATCCGGCAATGCCTTGGGTCACGCGGCGGATTTGCCAGAGGTCTATTGGGGGGGGGCCACCAAAATGGCCTGCATGCGGGCGGCCGTGGCGCAAACGCGCGATACGGCCTATGCCCATCATATTCAGCGGCTCATGGTGACGGGTAATTTTGCGCTGTTGACGGGTGTTGCGCCTGACGCAGTGCATCGGTGGTATCTGGCGGTCTACATTGATGCGTTTGAATGGGTGGAGGCGCCCAACACCTTGGGCATGAGCCAATTCGCCGATGGCGGGCTATTGGGCTCGAAGCCCTATGTGTCCTCGGGAGCCTATGTCGACAGGATGTCAGACTACTGCGGCGGATGCGCCTATAAGGTGAAGGAAAAAACCGGCGCGCGGGCCTGTCCATTTAATCTGCTCTATTGGCAATTTCTGGATCGGCATCGGAGCAAGTTCGAGAAAAACCCGCGTATGGCGCAGATGTATCGGACTTGGGACAGGATGGAAGAAGGCCATCGCATGAGGGTTCTCAATGAGGGACGCGCGGTTTTGGAGCGGTTGGCGGCGGGTGAGGTCGTGTGACGTGCAAAGCGGCGCGGCCTCTTTCTTGGCCGTTGCGTGGGGCGCGGGCTTGGGCCATGATCCGGCACAAGGAGAAGCAGTATGCGGAAATTCATGGTTGTGCTGGATGACAGCCGGGAGTGCCTCAATGCCATGCGTTTTGCGGCGATGCGGGCGGCACGGTCTGAGGGCGGCGTGGTGATTTTGTCAATTATCCCGCCGGAAGAGTTTAACCATTGGATCGGTGTGGGTGACATTATGCGGGAGGAAGCGCGGGAGCGTGTCCACGCGCATTTTGAAGTCTTCGCCAAATGGATGCGCGACAAGCAGGGAGTCAACCCGGAGTTGGCGATCCGCGAGGGGGAGCCAGTCTCGCAAATTCTGACTCATATTGCGGAAGATCCTGAAATTGGTGTTTTGGTTTTAGGCGCAGGCACGGACAAAAAAGGGCCGGGACCGTTGGTCACGCAATTGAGCAAGTCGGCTGGCACCTTGCCCATTCCGATCACCATCGTTCCAGGTGATCTGTCGAAGGAACGGCTTGAAGCGATCACTTGAACCTAGCCCAAGGCTTAGAACTATTCCAAACCTTGACCTGAACGTGTCGGAGGCGCATATCTAAAGCCTGACAGAAAAGGTGGGCCTGATATGTTTATTCAAACCGAATCCACGCCGAACCCGGCAACGTTGAAATTCCTGCCCGGACAATCTGTGATGGATTTGGGGACGGCGGATTTTCCTGCGCCTGTAGAGGCCGATATTTCGCCGCTTGCGGCACGGATTTTTGCGGTTCCGGGTGTGGCAGGCGTTTTCCTTGGGAATGACTTCGTCACTGTGACCAAGGGCGCGGATGTGGAATGGGATCATGTGAAGCCAGCGATTTTAGGCGCTATCATGGAGCATTTCCAATCGGGTGCCCCTGTGATGGCAGGCGACGCCGACACCTCGGGACATGCGGCACATTCGGGTGAAGATGAAGGTGTGGTCACGCAGATCAAACAGCTTCTGGATACGCGCGTCCGGCCAGCGGTGGCGCAAGACGGCGGTGATATTACCTTCCACGGCTTTGACCGCGGCGTGGTCTATTTGCATATGAAGGGCGCCTGTGCAGGCTGCCCATCGTCCACGCTGACGCTGAAGATGGGCATCGAGAACCTGCTGCGCCATTACATTCCTGAAGTAACCGAGGTGCGGCCCGTTGCCGTCTGAGGCGATTGTTTTAGGATTTGACACATCGGCGGCGCATTGCGCCGCCGCTGTTATTTGTGGCGATCAGGTGCTTGCCGCGCGCGTTGAAGAAATGGGGCGAGGGCAAGCCGAGCGCTTAATGCCGCTTCTGGCGGAGATCATGGCAGAGGCCAAGATCGAGTGGCGCGATCTGTCTTTGATTGGTGTGGGCGTAGGGCCCGGAAATTTCACGGGCATCCGGATATCCGTGGCAGCGGCGCGGGGATTGGCGCTGGGCTTGGGTATAAGGGCTGTCGGGGTCACAAGCTTTGAAGCCCTGTCTGACGGGTTAACGGAAAACGTTATCGCTTCTGTCTCGGCGCCACAGGACCGTGTTTATATTTCGGTTCCGAAGGAAGGGGCTGCGCCTGTGCTTTGCGACTTGGAGAGTTTGCCTTCAGTGCCAGCACCAAGCGTCAAGTGCATCGTCGGGGCGCGGGCAGAGGAGATTGCGAAGCATTACTCCGCGCATGTCGTACAGCCCATCTGGCCTTTGGCAGTTGGGATTGCTCGGCAAGCTCGCGCGCGACAGGACATACGATTGGGGAGCCCGGCACCGCTATACTTGCGACCTGCCGATGCCGCGCCCGCCTCTGATCCACCTCCGGTGATTTTGGATGCCTGATTTCACAGCATTTGCTGCCACGCATAGCGCCGCTTTTCGCGGCGGGCATGTGCGGGCTTGGTCTGCGGAAGAGTTTTCAGCACTTTGCGCCTCGCCTTTCACCTATGTTGTCGGTGACGAGCGCGCGTTTGCAGTCGGGCGGGCCGTGGCAGGGGAAGCAGAGCTTTTGACATTGGCAACAGATCCGTCACATCAACGTAAGGGGCTGGCGAAAGCAGTCTTGAAGGCGTTTCATCAAGAAACACTCAAGCGCGCTGCCGCCTTCGTTTGTTTGGAAGTTGCCGAGAATAACAGGGCTGCCCGCGCGCTTTACAAGTCTGAAGGGTATACAGAGACGGCGCGTCGCGCTGCCTATTATCGAGGCGATTGCGGGCCTGCTGTGGATGCACTTATTCTGTCTCGTTCGCTTCCCTAGCCTCATAACCTAATGGGGTGCAGAATTCTATTGACCCTCCCCCAATGCCTTCGGCTAAGTTGGTCTATCGCTCGCGTCGGGAAGGCTGGTAAGCCAAACGGCGTCAACAACTGGGAGAGACCACTCATGACTTTCGCTGCGAAATTCCTCAGCGCAACCGCTGCTCTGGCTTTGACTGCTGGTGCAGCATTTGCCGCTGATCCCGCCGTCATTTATGACCTTGGCGGGAAATTCGACAAATCCTTCAACGAATCGTCCTTTGGCGGCGCGAAGCGCTGGGCCGATGAGACAGGCGGCACTTTTGGTGAGTTCGAGATTTCTTCGGATGCACAGCGTGAGCAAGCGATCCGCGCATTCGCGGAAAAAGGCCATAACCCGATCGTCATGGCCGGTTTTTCGTGGGCCACGCCATTGGAGACTGTCGCCAAGGATTACCCAAACACCAAATTCGCCATCATCGACATGGTGGTAGATGCGCCCAACGTACGCTCGATCGTCTTCAATGAGCATGAAGGGTCCTACCTTGTGGGCATGATGGCGGCCATGGCGTCGGAATCGGGAACTGTTGGTTTTATCGGCGGCATGGATATCCCGCTGATCCGTAAATTCGCCTGTGGCTACGCACAGGGTGTGAAAGCTGTCAAAGCCGACGCAACGGTGATTTCCAACATGACGGGGACGACACCGTCGGCATGGAATGACCCGGTGAAAGGGTCGGAGCTGACTCTGGCGCAGATCAGCCAAGGCGCGGATGTTGTTTATGCAGCAGCTGGCGGCACGGGTGTGGGTGTGTTGCAGACCGCATCAGATCAAGACATCCTTTCCATCGGTGTTGACGCAAACCAGAACTACATGCATCCCGGCAAAGTGCTGACTTCGATGATGAAGCGCGTTGATAATGCGGTTTACGATGCCTTCAAGGCGGGCGATGCGATGGAGACAGGCTTCAACGTGATGGGTGTGTCGAATGGCGGCGTGGGCTATGCGCTTGATGAGCACAATGCCTCTTTGGTCAGTGCGGAAATGCAAGCCGCAGTGGACGACGCGGCCGCGAAGATTTCTTCGGGCGAGCTGAAAGTGCACGACTATATGTCCGACGAAACCTGCCCTGCACTCACATTCTAAAGTCGGGCCTTCGGGCCTGTTGAAACGGGGCCGCGCTGACCCTTCAGTGCGGCCTTTTTCGTAAGCCAAGGAGAGCCGTCGCCATGACCGAGCCCGTTTTGGAACTCGCCGGTATTTCAAAGGCTTTTGGGCCAGTACAGGCCAACAAGAACATAGCGCTTCGTGTGATGCCGGGCACGATTCACGGCATTATTGGCGAAAACGGCGCCGGAAAATCGACGCTGATGTCGATCCTTTATGGTTTTTACAAAGCCGATAGCGGCACGATCCGGATCCGCGGCAAAGAAGTTCAGATTTCTGACAGCCAAGCTGCAATTGGTGCTGGGATCGGCATGGTTTTCCAACATTTCAAACTGGTCGAGAATTTCACCGTTTTGGAAAATGTTGTGCTGGGCGCGGAAGAGGGGCGACTTTTGCGGCCCTCTTTGGCGCGCGCGCGTTCGGAACTGAAGGCGCTGGCGGAGGAATACGGGCTGAATATCGACCCCGATGCGGTGATCGAAGAAATCGGCGTTGGCATGCAGCAGCGGGTAGAAATT
>DOOI01000123.1:16726-16930 GCA_003512825.1 Paracoccaceae bacterium
CAGCGGGTAGAAATTCTCAAGGCGCTCTATAGAAAAGCAGAAATCCTTATTCTGGATGAACCCACCGGGGTGTTGACCCCCGCAGAAGCGGATCAATTGTTCCGCATTCTGGCGCGTCTGCGCGAAGAGGGGAAAACTGTAATCCTGATCACGCATAAGCTGCGTGAAATCATGGAGATTACTGACACAGTCAGCGTCATGCGG
>DOOI01000123.1:17230-17594 GCA_003512825.1 Paracoccaceae bacterium
GCGGAGAGATGACAGCGACTGTTCAGACGTCCGACACGAGCCCGGAGCATTTGGCCGAGCTGATGGTGGGCAGAAAGGTGTTGTTACATGTCGATAAAGCGCCCGCGGCCCCCGGCAAGCCGATGCTGGAAGTGGATGGGCTGAACGTCATCGACAGCAAAGGCGTTGAGCGGCTCAAAGGAGTGAGCTTGACGGTACGCGCGGGGGAGATTTTGGGCATTGCTGGCGTGGCTGGGAACGGCCAGTCGCAGTTGTTGGAGGTGCTCGGTGGTATGCGCGCGGGGCAGGGTGTGGTGCGGATCGATGGAGCAGAGATTGACCTGACGGGTCGGCACTCCAATGGCCAAACGCGGCGGGCGCGTGG
>DOOI01000123.1:17869-19839 GCA_003512825.1 Paracoccaceae bacterium
TGTGCCTGAAGATCGCCAGCGCGAGGGTTTGATCATGGAGTTTTTCGCATGGGAAAACATCGCCTTCGGCTACCACCATAACGCCACCTATAACCGGGGTGCATTGATGGACAATGCGGCCCTGCAAGCGGACACGGCAGAGAAGATGGCGCGATTTGACGTTCGGCCACCAAACCCGTGGCTGACGGCCAAGAATTTCTCTGGTGGCAATCAGCAAAAAATCGTGGTGGCGCGCGAGATTGAGCAAAATCCCAAAGTGCTCTTGGTCGGGCAGCCAACACGGGGCGTCGATATCGGGGCGATTGAGTTTATTCATAAACAGATTGTCGCGCTGCGTGATCAAGGCGCCGCGATTTTGCTGGTTTCGGTGGAACTTGATGAAATCATGAGCCTTTCTGACCGTATCGCTGTGATGTTTGACGGCAGGATTATGGGGGAACGGCGACCAGAGGAAACGACGGCGCAAGAGCTTGGGCTGTTGATGGCCGGGATCAATGGAAAGGCTGCATAAGCATGGACAAGATGCCAAAATGGGCCGACGTGATCTTGATCCCACTCATCTCGCTTTTTCTTGCGGCACTTGGGGCGGGCCTTGTCTTGATGGCAACCGGGCAAGACCCAATCGCAGCGCTCGGCGTAATGATCGAGGGGGGAATGGGGTCGTCGCGGGCATGGGGCTATACGCTTTATTATGCGACGAATTTCATCTTTACGGGCCTTGCCGTGGCGGTCGCTATTCATGCGCGGTTGTTTAACATTGGGGCGGAGGGGCAGGCCCTGCTTGGGGGCGTGGGCGTTGCCGTGGCGTGTTTGCAAGTCCCATGGCCGCATTGGTCTTTGGCGGTGATTGGCGCGCTGGTGTCTGCGGCAGTTTTCGGCGGGCTTTGGGCACTTATCCCGGCATGGCTGCAAGCGAAACGCGGCAGCCATATCGTGATCACCACGATTATGTTCAATTTCATCGCTGCAGCGGTGTTGAATTACCTTCTTGTGGAAGTAATGAAGCCTGCCGGCGTGATGGAGCCTGCAACCGCCAGCTTCCCAACGGCGACGCATCTGCCGAGTTTTGCGGATATGCTGGGCGTTGTCGGCATTCCCTTTGCGTCAGATGCACCCGCGAATTTTGCGTTTTTATTGGCGGTCTTGGCTTGCGGCCTTGTTTGGCTGCTGATCTGGCGCACGCGGTTGGGCTATGAAATTCGAGCCTTTGGTCATTCTGAAACCGGAGCGCGCTATGCGGGCATTTCTGGGGTGAAGATCATCGTCGTGACCATGATGATTTCAGGCGCTTTGGCTGGGATGATGAGTGTGAACAACGTCATGGGCGAAGCAGAGCGTCTGGTGCTAAACGCGTCAGAAGGCGCGGGGTTTATCGGTATCGCGGTGGCTTTGATGGGGCGCAATCACCCCGTTGGGGTGTTTCTAGCGGCTGTGCTTTTTGGGTTTCTGTATCAGGGGGGCGCGCAATTGTCCTTTCAACTGCAAATCCCGCGAGAGATGGTGACCGTTATTCAGGCTTTGGTGATCTTGTTCACGGGTGCTTTGGACCAAATGATCCGAGGGCCGCTGGAACGCGCCTTTCTTGCTGCGCGGAAAGGGAGGGCGTAACCCATGGATTTCTTGACGCTTATGCAGATCCTCGACGCCTCATTGCGGCTTGCAACGCCGCTTTTGCTGGCGTGTCTTGCAGGGCTTTTTTCCGAGAGAGCGGGGATTTTCGACATTGGTCTTGAGGGCAAGATGCTGGTGGCGGCATTTTTGGCAGGGGCTATTTCGGCAACCTCGGGAAATGTCTGGTTGGGGCTTTTGGCAGGCATTGGTGCCTCGCTTTTCCTGTCTCTGGTGCATGGGCTGGCGTCGATCACATTCCGCGGCAACCAACTCATTTCTGGTGTCGCAATAAATTTCTTCGCTGCAGGCCTGACAGTCGTGGCTTCGCAAAGTTGGTTTGGCCAAGGCGGGCGCACGCC
>DOOI01000123.1:20114-20553 GCA_003512825.1 Paracoccaceae bacterium
GTTTGGCCAAGGCGGGCGCACGCCACAACTTTCGGGTGCGGCACGGTTTGATCCCATTGTTTGGCCCGGCGCAGTCACCAAAATCAAGGATTTGCGGAATGCCGATCCGTTGACGCAAGCCTATTCAGAGCTGTTATCGGGGCATGCCATAATCGTTTACGCGGCGCTTTTGATGGTGCCCTTGTCATGGTGGGTGCTATATAGCACACGGTTTGGTTTGCGGCTGCGAGCGGTTGGGGAAAACCCTGCTGCAGTGGACACCGCGGGAATTTCGGTTGTTAAGCTGAGATATGCAGCAGTGCTGATTTGCGGCGTATTGTGCGGGGTCGCTGGGGCCTATCTCTCGACGGCACTGCAAGCAGGATTTGTCAAAGATATGACCGCCGGACGGGGATATATCGCACTGGCTGCGCTGATTTTTGCAAAGTGGCGGCCTTGG
>DOOI01000123.1:20869-21217 GCA_003512825.1 Paracoccaceae bacterium
ATGCGCTTTCGGCCTGTCTGTTATTTGGCTTCTTGCAAGCACTGGCACTGCGTCCTGACGTTTTGGAACGCGCAATCGGTTTGAAAGTGCAGGTGCAGCTTCTGGATGCATTGCCCTATATTCTGACTGTTATCATCCTCGCCGGATTTGTCGGCAAAGCTATCCCGCCGCGTGCGGGCGGAGAACCCTATGTCAAAGAACGCTGAACTGATTTCTCTGATCCAAGCTCGGGCCGGGCGGGAGCCAGTCCAGCTGGGGTTGGTGCTTGGATCTGGCTTGGGCCACTTGGCCGATTCCGTGGACGGTGTGGCGATCCCCTATGCAGATTTGCCCGGTTTTCCGCATGCC
>DOOI01000123.1:21539-21662 GCA_003512825.1 Paracoccaceae bacterium
GGGTGTCAGGGCATAATCCTAATCTGGTCATTGGCTCATTGGAGGGGCGGCGCGTTGCGGTGTTTGGCGGGCGCGCGCATTATTATGAGGCAGGAAACCCAGCCGCTATGCGGCTTCCGCTGG
>DOOI01000123.1:21915-36378 GCA_003512825.1 Paracoccaceae bacterium
GAGCCGCTATGCGGCTTCCGCTGGAGGTGTTGGTGGAACTGGGAGCGCAAGGTGTCTTGCTGACCAATGCAGCAGGCTCATTGCGCCCGGATATGCCGACAGGATCCATCATGTGCCTTTCGGATCATATCAATTTTTCAGGCCTCAATCCGCTGATTGGCGAAGCAACGGATGCCCGATTTGTTCCGATGACCGACGCGCATGACCCACACTATCGGGCAAGCTTGACGGAGGCCGCCGCACAAGAGGGGGTAACCATGCCGCACGGCATTTATGCGTGGTATTCCGGCCCTTCGTTTGAGACGCCCGCTGAAATTCGAGCGCTCAAGATTTTGGGTTCGGACGCAGTGGGGATGTCGACGGTGCCCGAGGTTATCTTGGCGCGGTTCTTGGGGCTGCGCGTTGCAGCGATTTCCACGATCACCAACATGGCGGCTGGAATGAGTGCAGAAAAGATCAGTCATGAGCACACCAAGGCGATGGCTCCTATTGGGGCCGCAAAGCTCGAGAAAGTGCTGAGGCGATTTTTGCGCGATCTGACTTGAGAGTTAAGGCCAGTCTGACCTTTCGGGTGAGGCCAGAGGGCGGTTTTTCTGCATTGCGGCGGTTATCCCAATGCTTGCGGTTTGACACCGGGGCTGGAAAGGCGTCTGTTGAAGGAAATAGTCCTAACTGACCGCGCGCCCATGCAAATTTACCTGCCCATCGCAGAAATGGCGACCAATGCCTTGTTGCTCTTGGGCTTGGGCGGATTTGTGGGTGTTCTTTCCGGGCTTTTTGGCGTGGGCGGAGGGTTCTTGCTGACCCCACTGTTGTTTTTCATTGGGGTGCCGCCAGCGGTTGCTGTGGGCACACAATCAACTCAGATTGTCGCGTCTTCTGTGTCAGGCCTCTTGGCGCATCTTCGTCGGCGGACGGTCGACCTGCGAATGGGCACCGTGCTCTTGGTGGGTGGTCTGGCGGGTGCCCTGCCGGGGGTGCTTTTGTTTAGCTGGCTGAAATCGATAGGACAGGTCGATTTGGTGGTGCAACTTTGCTACGTGCTTTTTCTGGGTGTCGTCGGCGGCTTGATGTTCATCGAGAGCGTGACCGCGTTGCGGCGGGCCAAAAGAGCAGGTGGCGCGGCTCCTGCGCGGCGCAAACATCGCAATTGGGTGCATACGATGCCGTTCAAGATGCGGTTTCGCGTCTCGGGGCTTTATATTTCGGTCATCCCGCCTTTGGCTGTTGGCTTTTTGGTGGGGCTCTTGTCGGCAGTCATGGGGGTAGGGGGCGGCTTCATCATGGTGCCCGCCATGA
Organism: Paracoccaceae bacterium; assembly: GCA_003512825.1. Lineage (GTDB taxonomy): Bacteria > Pseudomonadota > Alphaproteobacteria > Rhodobacterales > Rhodobacteraceae > UBA9554. Next base: position 23,215 of record DOOI01000123.1, read on the forward strand.
TCTATATCCTGCATATGCCCACTAAAGTGGTGGTCGGCACGTCGCTGTTTCAAATCCTGTTTGTCGCGGCATTTACCGCACTCTTGCATGCGACGACAAATTATACCGTGGATTTGATGCTGGCGCTTTTGTTGCTGGTGGGTGGCGTTTTCGGTGCACAATTCGGCGCGATGCTGGCTGTCAGGATGCGGGCCGAGCAATTGCGGGTCCTTTTGGCGGGCATGGTTTTGGCCGTCTGCATCAAATTGGCGTTTGATTTGGTGCTAACACCGGGGGAACTATACTCGGTGAGCGCGGCGGCCGGCCTATGATGCGGTTATTCTTAACGGTTTTGATCTGTATGCTGGGCCTGACGGCGGCCCAAGCTGAAGAGACTGTCGTCTTGGGGTTAAGCCAAGACAAAGTCTCGATCACTACGCGGTTTGATGGGTCTAATCTGTTGATTTTCGGAGCCGTCAAACGCGAGACGATTCGTCCCGAGGGGCCGCTTGATGTGATCGTCACGCTGGCGGGTCCGTTGCAACCACTCACGGTCCGGCGCAAGGAACGGCGGTTTGGTATTTGGGTAAATGCCGAGGCGGTGCCGTTAAGTGCAGCGCCCAGTTTCTATGCGGTGTCTTCAACCGGACCCTTGCCTGATATTTTGAAAAACACCGATGATCTGCGCCATACAATCACGATTCCCCGGGCGATCCGCGCGATTGGGGCCACGTCACAGGCGGAGGATGTTGATAATTTTATCGATGCGTTAATCCGCATTCGGATGGCAAACAAACAATTCCAGATGTTGGAAGGGGCAGTGCGGCTGGATGAAGACACGCTCTTTCGGACAGAGATCACCTTGCCTTCTGCCCTGAGCGAAGGGGCCTATCCTGCGCGTATTTTCCTTTTGCGGAGTGGGGAGGTGGTGGCGCGCCATGACGCGGTTATCAATGTGCAAAAGGAAGGGATCGAGCGGGCGTTATTTGAAATGTCGCGTCAGCGTCCCTTGCTTTATGGTTTGATGTCGCTGGCAATAGCGATTGCTGCGGGTTGGGGCGCCTCTGCTGCGTTCCGGATCATTCGAAACAGCTGATCCAGTCTGGACTTTCTCGCGACCTCTGCAAAGAGTTGGACCTAGCGAGGGAAGGGACCAAGATGACAGCGACGCGCCGCACCGGATTCTACTTTGATGAGCTTTGCTTTTGGCATGGTGGTGGGCAATACGCGCTGACACTGCCTTTGGGGGGCTACGTCCAGCCTTTGGCGGCGGGGGGCTTGCCGGAAAACCCTGAAACCAAACGACGCATGAAAAACCTGATGGAGGTCTCTGGCCTTACCAAGGATTTGGTCATGACGGGGGCGGAGACTGCGACATGGGAGGATTTGGCGCGGGTGCATCCGGAAGTTTTTTTGACAAAGTTCAAGGAAACCTCTGATGCGGGTGGGGGTGAGTTGGGTCTTCGCACCCCCTTCTTGAAGGGTGGATTTGAGATCGCGGCTCTCTCTGCGGGCTTGGCAAAGGGCGCGCTGATGGCTGTGCTGAAGGGGGAGTTGGACAATGCGTATGCGTTGTCGCGACCACCGGGGCACCATTGCTTGCCGGAATGGCCGAATGGGTTTTGTTTGCTCAACAATATCGGCATAGCGATTGAGGCGGCGAAAGCGGCTGGATTGGCACAGCGTTTTGCGGTGGTTGATTGGGACGTGCATCACGGAAATGGCACAGAGGCGGTATTTTACGATCGCGACGACGTGCTGACGATTTCGTTGCATCAAGAGCGTAATTATCCCGTCGATACCGGGTTTGTAGAGCATCGCGGCAAGGGGGCGGGAGAGGGATATAATATCAACATTCCGTTGCCCCCCGGCGTCGGCCACGTTGGCTATCTGGAGGCGATGGATCAGATTGTGATCCCGGCTCTGGAACGGTTCAAGCCCGATGTGATCATTGTTGCCTGCGGCTTTGATGCTGGGGCATTTGACCCATTGGCGCGGATGCTGTGCACGGCCGAAACATTTCGGGCCATGACGTCGCGCATGTTGGAAACGGCGCAGAAGCTCTGTGGCGGAAAGCTCGTTTTGGTGCATGAGGGTGGATATTCAGAGGCTTATGTGCCGTTCTGTGGGCATGTTGTTGTGCAGGAACTGGCGGGATCTGATCGGAGTGCCCCCGATCCGATGGCCGCGATTTTGGCGCAACGCCAGCCGAGCGCACGGTTTGACCAATTTGTCTCAGAGCTGATTTCGGAAATGGCCGAGAGCGTGATGGCAGTGCCGTGATACCGCCAGCGGCGAGGGGGCTATTTCTGGCTGGCAGCCCAATCCCAATAGAGACTGCGCGCGCGTTCTGTGATGGGGCCGACTTGATAGCTGGTCTCATCAAAAGCGGTCACCGGGGTTACTTTTGACATATTTCCTGACAGGAACACTTCGTCGGCTGCGTGGAAATCTTCAAAGCTCAGGACTTTCTCGACCACTTCGACGCCATCAGCGCGCAAGTTCTCCATATGTCGCGCACGGGTGATGCCTGACAAGAAAGTGCCATTGGGGATAGGGGTGAAAACAACGCCATCTTTGGCCATAAAGACATTGGCGGTTGCCGTTTCAGCGACATTTCCCATCGCATCCGCCACCAGAGCATTGCCAAAGCCCTTGCTGCGCGCTTCTTTCAGCATGCGCGCATTATTTGGGTATAGGCAGCCAGCCTTGGCGTTGACGACAGCGTCTTCCAATACGGGGCGGCGAAAGCGTGTGCGAGTGAGCGTGGTTGTAGCGCTTGCGGCGGCGAAAGGGATTTCTTCCAGACAGATCGCAAAGCCCGTCGTCTCTTCGGAGGGCACGATTGCGGTGATATCGCCGTCGATGCCCCAATACATTGGGCGAATATAGACGGGCGCGTCTTTGGCATAGGCCTTCAACCCCTCGCGGACGATTGCGACCATGTCATCTGCGGTGACAGTGGGCGTGAGCATGAGGGCGCGCGCTGATGCATTGACACGCGCGCAGTGCCTGTCGAGATCAGGCGTGAACCCATGCGCCTGACGCGCACCATCGAACACGCTTGATCCCAGCCACGCACCATGATCGGCGGCCCGCATGATCATTGCATCGCCGTCATGCCATTGGCCGTTATGATAGGTGCGAATATTTTTGCCCGTGGCCATGCGTTGCTCCTTTGAGTCTTGGAGCGACATTGGCAGGGGGAGCGCTTGGTGTCAAAGCACGCCGATATCCCCCTGTCAGGGGTCAAGAGATTACGGTCACACGGCTTCGGCAAGCAAGGCGCGCAGATCGAAGGGGGTATTTTGCATCTTCAGCACGCCATTTGCATCGCGCGGCCAATCGGCTTGCGCCCGGTCATGATAGATTTCGATACCATTCCCATCGGGGTCCGAAAAATAAACGGCTTCCGAGACGCCATGATCGGCGGCGCCTTCAATCTCGACGCCTGATTGCACCACTTGGGCAAAGGCACGCGCCAATGCAGCGCGATCAGGATAAAGGAACGCGGTGTGGTAAAGGCCCGGAAAGCGGCGTGGGGCGGGACCGCTGCCTTGGCTTTCCCACGTATTCAAGCCGATATGATGGTGATAGCCCCCAGCTGACAAGAATGCAGCTTGCGCGCCGTAGCGCTGCATCAGCTCAAACCCAAGCACATCGCGGTAAAAGGCGATGGAGCGTTCAAGATCAGACACTTTGAGATGAACATGGCCGATGCGGGTGTCAGGATGAGTTTGATAGGTCATTGCGAACTCCTTTGAGGCGAGCATACGCGCAATGAAACGCGAGATAAATTTGCGCTAATGCAGAGGCTATGTGCATTCGCGTCGAAGACGTAAGAGCGCAGCTTGTCACATTCTCTTGCCGAAGCCTGTGAAGACGCTATTGGTGGCGTTATGAAAATACTCTTTCTTGGCGATGTAATGGGGCGCGCAGGGCGCAAGGCGGTGACGGACCGCCTGCCGGGGTTGCGCGCGGAATGGAAACTGGATTTCGTCGTGGTGAATGGCGAAAATGCGTCCTCTGGGGCAGGGCTGACGGGGGAACACGCCAAAGGCTTGTTCGACGCCGGTGCCGATTGCGTGACGCTCGGTGATCATGCTTTTGACCAAAAGGACATGCTGTCCTTTATTGAAAGCGAAACCCGCCTCGTGCGCCCGATCAACTTTGCCAAAGGTGCACCCGGTCGCGGGCATCGGGTGTTTCAGGATGCCCGGGGACGCAAGGTTTTGGTGGCGCAGGTCTTGGGCAATGTCTTTATGAAACGCGCCTTTGATGATCCATTCTCGGCCATCGACACGGCGTTGCGCGCTTTTCCCTTGGGGGGCGCAGTGCAGGCCGTGATCGTCGATATCCACTGCGAAGCAACCTCCGAGAAAATGGGCATGGGGCACTATTGCGATGGGCGCGCAAGCCTTGTGGTGGGCACGCATACTCATGTGCCCACCGCCGACGCGCAGATCTTGCCAAAAGGGACGGCCTTTCTCTCCGATGCAGGAATGTGCGGCGATTACCTGTCGGTGATTGGCATGGAAAAAGAAGAACCCATGCGTCGCTTCATCACGGGCATGGCCAAGGGTCGGTTCACGCCAGCAATGGGAGAGGCGACACTTTCGGGTGTCTATATCGAAACCGATGACCGCACAGGCCATGCCACACGCATTGAAATGGTGCGGCAAGGTGGCCGCCTAGCGCCTTCGGGGCCATGATGGGGCACAAAGGTCTGTTCCTTGTTCTGGTGTTAATTGGAACTGGATGGGGATTGACCCAGCCCCTGACCAAGCTGGCGGTTTCGACAGGGCATGGTCAGTTTGGTCTCATTTTTTGGCAACAAGTGATAATGGTCAGCGTGCTGGGGGCGGCGATGCTGGTGACAGGCCGCGGCTTGCCTCGGGATCGTGGCTCGCTTGTGGCTTACGGCGTAATCGCGATGGTGGGAACGATCCTGCCCAATTCCGCCAGCTACCGTGCCGCGGCGCATCTGCCTGCCGGGGTGATGTCGATCTTGCTCTCTTTGATCCCGATGCTGGCTTTTCCTGTGGCACTTATGCTGGGGATTGAGCGGTTTCGTTGGGCCAGGCTTGGTGGATTAGGCTTTGGTTTGGCTGCGGTGCTGCTGTTGGTCGTGCCCGAAGCCAGCTTGCCGGACCCACAGATGGTGCCTTGGGTCGGCGTCGCGCTGGTGGCTGGGGTAGCCTATGCTTTTGAAGGGAATTTCGTGGCGCGCTGGGGCACTGGCAAGGCAGACGCGATCCAGACGATTTTTGGGGCGTCATTGGTGGGGGCGTTTATTGCCTTGCCGTTGATGATGGGCAGCGGCCAGTGGATAGATCTCAGCACGGGGTTGGGTACGCCAGAGTGGGCTTTGATCTTGTCATCGCTCGTCCATGCCGTGGTTTATGCCAGCTACGTTTGGCTCGTGGGGCGGGCAGGCCCCGTCTTTGCCGTTCAATGCAGCTATATTGTCACGCTTTCTGGCGTGCTTTGGGCGATGCTTTTGCTGACGGAAAGTTATTCGCCTTTTATTTGGTCGGCATTGGGCCTCATGCTGTTGGGATTGTCGCTGGTGCAACCCAAACCCAAGGCCGCGCTTGATGCGATTGCCGCAATGGGCGAGACTACCGAGAAGACCTAAGCGGGGCGTTTATGCAGATTTTTCAGTTTTCCCAAGATGTGCAGGCATTGCTTGCGCTGGGCATCTTGGCCCTCATGTTTGGCTTTTTCCTGCGTGAGGTGTTCCCCACCGAAGTGGTTGCCATCGTGGCGGCGGCCGCGATGATTTTGCTCGGCCTCTTGCCAATCGATAAGGCAACGGCGGTCCTTTCAAATACAGCGCCTTGGACCATTGCGATGATGTTTATTGTCATGGGGGCCTTGGTGCGAACTGGCGCGCTCGATGTGGTGACGTCATTAGCGGATCGGCATGCGCGCAAGAACCCCAAGCTGGCCATCGCGGTGATTATGATATGTGTGGTTCTTGCTTCTGCAATCATGAACAACACACCGGTGGTGGTGGTGATGCTGCCGATTTTTGTGCAGCTCTCCAAGACGATTGATACTTCTGCATCCAAGCTTTTGATCCCTCTTTCCTATGCGGCAATCCTCGGCGGAACGCTGACGCTGATCGGAACATCCACCAATCTGCTGGTGGATGGGGTGGCGCGTGCTCAAGGAATGGAACCCTTTTCGATGTTCGAGGTCACGCCGTTGACGTTTTTCCTCGTCCTTTGGGGGTTGATTTACATGGCTGTTTTTGGGCCAATCCTGCTGCCAGATCGGGCAAGCATGGCGACGTTGCTTTCTGACCGCAGCAAGATGAAGTTCTTTACCGAAGCGGTAATTCCGCCCGAGTCAAATTTGATTGGGCGGGAAGTGCTCTCTGTGCAGCTCTTCAAGCGAGAGGGTGTGCGCTTGATAGACGTTGTCCGTGGAGACCAATCGCTGCGTCGCGCATTGCAAGGCGTCACCTTGCAGGTTGGTGATCGAGTGGTATTGCGAACCCAGATGACCGAGCTTTTGAGCCTGCAAAACAACAAGAGCCTCAAACGCGTCGACCAAGTGAGTGCCGTGGAAACGTCTACTGTCGAGGTGCTGATTACGCCCGGCTGCCGAATGGTGGGAAGAAGTCTGGGCGAAATGCGCCTGCGTCGTCGTTATGGGGTATATGTGCTGGCGGTTCACCGCCGAAACCAAAATATTGGGCGTCAGCTTGATGAATTGGAAGTGCGTGTTGGCGACACCTTGTTACTTGAAGGCGCGCCGGAAGATATCCAGCGCTTGGCGTCGGATATGGAAATGGTCGATGTATCTCACCCCTCTGCGCGGGCGTATCGCCGAGGGCATGCTCCCATAGCCGTCGCAACGTTGATCGGAATTGTTGTGCTTGCGACTTTTGGCGTTGCGGAAATTCATACGCTCGCGTTTCTGGGCGCGGCTCTGGTTCTGGTCACAGGCTGCGTTGACGCCGATGAAGCCTTTAGCCACATCGACTCCGGCCTCCTTGCCCTGATCTTCGCCATGTTGGCGGTGGGCGCTGGTTTGGACCATACAGGCGCTTTGAATGTCCTTGTAGACGCCATTGCGCCTGCAATGTCCGAATTGCCACCTTTCTTGATTGTTGGTGCGGTATTCATGTTGACCACGACGCTGACGGAAGTGGTTTCAAACAATGCGGTGGCGGTAATCATGACGCCAATCGTTATCGGACTTGGACAGTCCTTGGGCGTTGATCCGCGCCCACTCGTTGTCGCCGTGATGGTTGGGGCATCTTACGCTTTTGCGACGCCCATCGGTTATCAGACCAACACGCTGGTTTACGGTCCGGGCGGGTACAAGTTTACCGATTTCATGAAAGTGGGAATTCCTTTGAACTTGTCGGTCGGACTGCTCGCGTCTGCGTTAATTCCTTGGATTTGGCCACTCTAAGCGCCATGCGCGCGGCAAAATCGTCTTGGCGCACATGCATGTTTTGCGGCAGGGGAAAGCGCGGATCAAAAGGAGCCGAGGCTTTGAAGTTAAAGACACTATCCTGCACGAAGGCGCGATCACGCATAAACGGCCAGACTTCGCGGCGCAAAAACAGTTGATCTGTAACGCGACTGTTTAGAATCCCGTCGCGCGCACGCACAAAATTCAAGATACGCTGACCCATCTGTGGAACGTTTCCCCGGTGCGCGCCCCAAAGCCCGGCAAGGATCAACTCGGAATGGGTGCGATAGTCGCGCATGACATGAAAAGGCTTGCCTGACGCGAGCCAATCGCGCACCGCAACCGCCTCGCGCAGCGTAGGCACAGAATCGACATCGCGCACGAGATAGAGGTCTACGTCTCGGTCATCCTCGACCAAGAACCGCCAGAATAGACCGTATTTTGCAGCGGGAAGCTTCGGCACTTCCTTTATTTCCGCGCCTTCGCCTTGCAGGGTTTGCTTGGTGGCTATCGGCACCGAGGCATCAACGTAAAATCGCGCAGTCCAGCCGGGGTAAAGATGGCGAATGACAATGGCGTTTCGAACCGCACCTTCAAGGTAGCGTAGGCCTTTTCCATAAAGTGAAAAAGAAATGATGTTTCTTTCCGGGGTTTCCGGATTGAATTGACTGAGTTTGATTTCCGGGGGCCGCGCAAGAATGCGGGCTTCGCGCTCTTTCAGCACCAAAGCCCGACGCCCCCATTGCTTGTTTTCAGCATGATGACCGAGGGCACCGTGCAACTCAGATAAAAACGCCGCGCGCAAGGTGGGCTCAAGCGGTGTCTTTGGGTGCTCGGCCAGCGCAATAGCATCGGCATATCGTCGGGCGCGATAGAGGGCGGAAACATGATTTGATGCGCTTTCCCCGTTGGGGGCAACGCGCCACACGATGCCAGTGCGCCATACCGCCTCAGCGTAGTCACCTTCATTAAAGGCCTGCATCCCGAGCAAGCGTTGCGCGGGCAGATAATTTTCTGGAGCGGCCTTCAATATCTCTAGCTCCGCTTGGGAAAGGCTGAGATTACGGCGCTTAAGGATCGACTCGCACACTTCATGATATTCTTTCATGAGGCCATTCTACTCTTGATGGAGCGCCGCGTCATCTGCTCTCGGTGGGTTTAAGCGGCGTCATGACGAGATTCTGCACCTCTCCTGCAGAACGGTCTCAAGACAATTGGCGGTCGTCCCCTTGCAGGGGGCGGGGCGGCAAACTAAGACTCTTTTAGGACCCTCGGGTTAAACCAATGTCATAACAGTAGGCGAGCCAAAGATGAGAGATCCCGTAGAGCTTTACATGAACACCCTGGTCCCCATGGTGGTTGAACAGACCAGCCGGGGCGAACGGGCCTACGATATCTATTCGCGTCTTCTCAAAGAGCGGATCATTTTCGTGGCGGGCCCAGTGCATGACGGCATGGCGACGCTCATCGTTGCACAGTTGCTGCACCTTGAGGCGGAGAACCCGTCCAAGGAAATCTCTATGTATATCAACAGCCCTGGCGGCGTTGTCACGTCGGGCTTGTCGATCTACGACACGATGCAATATATCCGCCCCCGCGTCTCGACGCTGGTGATTGGCCAAGCCGCCTCCATGGGGTCGCTTTTGCTCACTGCCGGTGAGAAAGATATGCGCTTCTCGTTGCCGAATTCGCGGATCATGGTCCACCAGCCCTCCGGCGGCTACCAAGGCCAAGCCACGGATATCCTGATTCACGCCCGCGAGACCGAACGCCTGAAAAAGCGTTTGAATGAAATCTACGTGAAACATACCGGAAACGACTATGACACTGTTGTCTCTGCTCTTGAGCGGGACAACTTCATGGAGCCGGAAGAAGCAAAAAAATGGGGTTTGATCGATCAGATCGTCGAAAGCCGTGGCAAGGCGGACCCAAAAGATAAAGCGTAACGCGTAAGTGTCCGTTCATGGGGAGCGGGCACTTTTGACATTGTGGCTGGGGCGGGGCTGTCCTAATCTTGTGTCCAAGAGAATAGGACGATCCGGCCCAACCCTTAGCAACCGACGGGCCTGAAAGGGACGACATGGCAACGAACTCTGGCGACAGCAAGAATACGCTCTACTGCTCTTTCTGCGGGAAGAGCCAGCACGAAGTACGAAAGCTGATCGCTGGGCCGACAGTGTTCATTTGCGATGAATGCGTTGAGCTTTGCATGGATATCATCCGGGAAGAGACAAAATCTTCCGGCATGAAGTCTCGTGATGGCGTGCCTACGCCACTCGATATCTGCAAGGTTCTCGATGACTATGTGATCGGTCAAGCCCGCGCAAAACGGGTGCTCTCGGTTGCTGTTCATAACCACTACAAGCGCCTCAATCACTCGGCCAAGACCAATGACATCGAGCTGTCTAAATCAAACATCTTGCTGATTGGTCCGACAGGCTGCGGCAAGACCTTGCTGGCGCAAACCTTGGCGCGCATCCTTGACGTGCCTTTTACCATGGCTGATGCCACCACGCTGACCGAGGCCGGCTATGTGGGCGAAGATGTGGAAAACATCATTCTCAAATTGCTGCAAGCCTCCGAATATAACGTCGAGCGCGCGCAGCGCGGTATCGTCTATATCGACGAAGTTGATAAAATCACGCGCAAGTCCGAAAACCCGTCGATCACGCGCGACGTTTCGGGCGAGGGTGTGCAGCAAGCCCTCTTGAAACTTATGGAGGGCACCGTTGCTTCTGTGCCGCCACAAGGGGGGCGCAAGCACCCGCAGCAAGAGTTTTTGCAAGTCGATACAACAAATATCCTGTTTATCTGCGGCGGTGCGTTTTCCGGTCTCGACCGGATCATCGCTCAGCGCGGTAAGGGATCGGCCATGGGCTTTGGGGCAGAGGTGAAAGATCCTGATGCACGCCGTGTTGGCGAGCTGTTCAAGGAGCTGGAGCCAGAAGATCTGCTGAAATTCGGCTTGATCCCTGAATTTGTTGGCCGTTTGCCGGTGATTGCCACGCTCGAGGACCTTGACGAAGATGCGTTGATCACAATCCTGACCGAGCCAAAGAATGCTTTGGTCAAGCAATACCAGCGCTTGTTCGAGATTGAAGACGTGCAACTGACGTTCACAGACGATGCACTCAAAGCCATTGCCAAACGCGCAATCGAACGCAAGACCGGTGCACGTGGTTTGCGCTCAATTCTCGAAGACATCTTGCTGGACACCATGTTTGAGCTGCCGGGGCAAGCGGACGCGTCCGAAGTTGTGGTCAACGAAGAAGCCGCCACTAGCAAGGCACCTCCCTTGGTGATTTACGCCGAACCCAAAAAGGAGCCTGCAACGGCAGGCCGATAAGGGTAGGAATTGAACAGGCGGGGGAGACCCCGCCTTTTTCTTTTGGAGCTGGCGCATGCGGCGAATTTCATCTGGAGGACCCTACGAGGCAAAAATCGGCTATTGCCGCGCCGTCGTGGCAGGGGGATTTGTGCATGTTGCAGGCACCGTAGGGCAGGGCTTGTCCGTTACCGAACAATGCAAGAGTGCGCTGGACATCATTGGTCAGGCCTTGACTCAAGCGGGCGTGAGTTTCGCGGATGTTGTCCGCGTCACATATTACTTACCCGATCGTGCGGATTTTGAGCCTTGTTGGCCGCTGCTGGCGGCGACGTTCGGTGCAAATCCACCAGCAGCAACGATGATCGAATGTGGTCTGATTGATCCGAAGTATCGGATCGAGATCGAGGTCACAGCGCTCGCCAAGGTATAGTCTATCCGGTCACGACGGCTTCTTGCCACGTGACAGACACACCGTTTTCTGCCTCCTGAAAAGCAAAATGCACCATGTCGCTTTCGGGGGCCGCACCATGCCAGTGGCGCTCGCCCGGCTCAAAAAAGACCGTATCTCCGGGCAGGAGATCAATCACAGATCCACCCTCGCGTTGTGCCTGCCCATGCCCGGAGAGGATATGGATCGTTTGACCTAAGGGGTGAGTATGCCAGAAAGTGCGGGCCCCTGCCGCAAAGGACACAACCAAGGCCCTGACACGTGCGGGCTCTGGTGCCTCGATCACGGGTGTGAGTGTTACCTTCCCAGAAAAATACTGCGCTGGCCCGGGAGTTTCGGGACGACTGCCGCTCTTGTGATAAATCATGCCTCATTCCTTCTGTGATTGGTGCAACTGTGATCGCTCGAGCGCAAGAAGCAAGCCCTGTGGCGTCGGGTCTCTGGACCTTTGATGTGCAAGCAGTCATAAGAGGGCGAAATTTATGAGGAGTCGTCCATGGGCATTCTCACGACGCTGCTGCGGTCTGTGACTTGGTGGAACGGGCAAACGCTGAACACCCAAATTTACACGTGGCGCAAAGGCCGTCGCGTGGGTGACGACGCTGAAGGCAACGTTTATTACGAGAATCGTGACGGCAAGCGCCGTTGGGTCATCTATAATGGCGAAGCCGAAGCAAGCCGTGTCTCGGCTGATTGGCACGGCTGGCTGCACCACACATTTGATGTGCCCCCGACCAAAGCGCCTTTGGCTCATAAAGCGTGGGAAAAGCCACATCAGGAAAATCTGACGGGCACGCCTTTGGCTTATGCTCCTGCGGGATCGCTGCGTCAGGCACAGCCTGCGGATCGCCGTGACTACGAAGCTTGGCAACCGGAATAACCACCATGGCCGAAAACCGGACAGAAGTACTGGTGGGCGGCCTCGTATTGGCCGCAGCGTTGGGATTTGTTGTTTATGCCGGACAACTGACAGGATTGACGTCCAATCCATCGGGTTATTCGCTAAATGCGTCGTTCCGATCGCTTGAAGGCATCACCGTAGGCTCGGATGTGCGACTGGCGGGGGTGAAAATCGGCTCGATTTCGAGTGTCGAATTAGACCCGCAAACCTACCGCGCAAAGACGGTATTCACGATTGGGGCGGATGTAAAAATTCCCGATGATAGTGCTGTTGTCATCTCTTCCGAAGGGTTGTTGGGCGGTAACTTCGTAGAGATCATGCCGGGGGCTTCGGACTTTTACTACGAAGCCGGTGCCGAGATTGAAGATACGCAAGGGGCTGTCAGCCTTATCTCGCTTTTGATGAAATTCGTCTCGGGCGACAAAGCACAATGACCCGTGTGGGGCTTCTTTCGCTGGTCTTGGCGCTGCCATGCGCGCTTGGGGCGCAAGAGGAAGTTGAGCGGGCAGGGGCGACCATTCTGCGCGGCCTCGACAAGACGTCCGGCCAAACCGTTGATTTTGAAGTGCCAAACGGGGCCACGGCGGCTTTTGCGCGGTTGGAAGTCACAGTTCGGGAATGCCGATTTCCGGCAGGTAACCCGTCCGGTGGGGCCTATGCTTTTCTCACAATCCGCGAAGCCGCAAAATCAGACCTCCTCTTCGAGGGGTGGATGATTGCCTCATCGCCCGCACTGAACGCGCTTGACCATCCGCGCTATGATGTATGGGTCATGCGATGCAATACGTGAGCAGGGTCACTTTCGGGCGCGCAGGCCAAAATCGACGCTGGTCGCTCTAAAGCCACATCCAATAGCCGATGATACTGCGCGCGTGGAATTTCTCTCGCACCTAAAGATGCGAGGTGTGGTGTCAAAAACTGCGTGTCAAATAGCACAAAGCCCGTGCGGCGCAGATGGTCAATCAGATGGGCCAAAGCCAGTTTTGACCCATCAGTAACGAGGCTGACCATGCTTTCCCCAAACCAGGCGCCGCCGATCGTCAGGCCAAAAACAGCGCCCCAAAGGGCCCCGTCTTT
>DOOI01000054.1:0-254 GCA_003512825.1 Paracoccaceae bacterium
GCAGTCACAGGCGTTGATGCTAGGGCGCAACTTGGCTGTGGGGCGCGAGATTGTGGCGGGGCGGTTTGCTGAGGATGCGGTGGAAATGCAGGCGCGCCATCGGGTGTTTCCGGGCAACAGACCGTCGATCACCCTCGCTTATGATCGTTTGACGCCATTTCGGCTTGGGCAAATCGTGGCGCTATATGAGCATCGGGTGTTTGTGGAAGGCGTGGTTTGTGGCATCAATTCCTTTGACCAATGGGGCGTGGAGT
>DOOI01000054.1:509-15795 GCA_003512825.1 Paracoccaceae bacterium
CTTTGACCAATGGGGCGTGGAGTTGGGAAAGGAATTGGCAACCGCGCTCCAGCCCATGGTCGACGGCACGCAAGATACCGCAGGGCAAGACGGGTCTACGGCCGGGCTTATAGCGTTTTTGCGCGCTTAAGCTTCGGCTTCCAGAGATTTGATAATAGGCGATAAATCTTCAGCTTTGAGGCTTGCGCCGCCGACAAGAGCCCCATCAACATTGGAAACCGCGAAAATCTCGGTGCAGTTGTCGGGTTTTACGGAGCCGCCGTAGAGGATGCGGACCGCTTGGCCGACGCCGAGGCCGAACCGGCGCTCCAGACGAACGCGGATGAAGTCATGCACCTCGCCGATCTGGTCAAGGGATGGGATGAGCCCGGTGCCGATGGCCCAGATTGGCTCATAGGCGATAATGAGGTTGAGACCTGTGGCCCCATCGGGGACAGAGGCGGAGAGCTGGCCGTCGATGATATCGAGGGTATTCAGGCTCTCGCGCTGATCAAGGCTTTCCCCGAGGCAGATTACAGTTGTCAGGCCTGCCTTTTGCGCGACGCGTGCTTTTTTCCGCACGATTTCAGAGCTTTCTTCATGATCTTCACGCCGCTCGGAATGGCCAAGGATGACCGCGCTTGCGCCTGTGTCGGCAATCATGTCGGCGGAAATATCGCCTGTATGCGCCCCCGAGGCCGCGTGGTGGCAGTCTTGGGCACCGATGAGGAGCGCATGCCCCGCGGCGCGCAATGCGGCTTCTGCAAGCAGAGGGGCGGGCAGGCAGAGCATCAGATCAACAGCGGGGTTGGGGTGGAGGGCCGTGAGGGTGTCCAGTTCGGCCAGATCCCGGCGCAGGCCGTTCATCTTCCAATTCCCAGCCACCAATTTCCGACGCATCCCCGTCTCCTCTTTCTGTCAATAGCGCGGCAACTTCGCGCCTTTCCGTCTGGCTATAACGGGGATATGACGCAGGGCAAGCCATTTGGGGAGTTTGAGATGATCCCGAAGATCAATTTAGATGCCTTGGAAGCGGGGGATGCCACGCAGCGGGCGGCGCTTTTGGACGGGTTGACTGGAGTTGGGTTTCTCACTTTGGAAAACACCGGAATTGCCCGAGCAGAGGTGTTGGAAGTGATCGCAGCCTATCGGGCGTTTTTCCGCCTGCCAGAGCGGCAAAAGCAAGCGGTGGATATGGCGCGAACCGGGTCGAACCGGGGATGGGGTGCGCCGGGAACCGAGCAGGTCGATCCCGATGCGAACCCCGATTATAAACAGGTCTTTGACATCGGTTACCCCTTTCCGGATGGTCATCCGCTACTGGCGCTCAGCGTCTATGGTGCCAATCAATGGCCTCAGGCGATGACAGAATTTCGTTCAATCGTAGAGGCTTATTACTTTCGAGCCTGTGCCGTGGCCCAGCGGCTGTTGCGCCAGATCGCAGCAGTGATCGGCGAGGATGCCGCCTATTTTGATGATAAATTTGATCAGCCCATGGCGCTGTTGCGGGCGAATTTTTACCCGCCTCGGCCGTCTTGGGCAGGCGAGAAAGACTGGGGCATTGCCACCCATACCGATTATGGCTGTGTGACGCTTTTGGCAACCGACGGCGTCTCGGGGTTGGAAGTGCGTCAGCGCGGTGGTGGGTGGCTTGCGGTCGAGGTGGCGCCGGGAAGTTTCGTGATCAACTTCGGCGAGATGTTGGAGATGTGGACCGAAGGCCGGGTGAAAGCGACGCCACATCGGGTGCGGGGAAGCGAAGCGGAACGGATTTCTGTGCCACTGTTTTACAATCCGCGCCACGATGCGAATGTCGCTCCGCCTGCGTCGGGGCAGGTCATTGAAGCTGGCGCGCATTTGAAAAAACGCTTTGAAGAGACCTATCTTCACTTGAAGAAAGCTATGTAAATACCTGTTTAGGAAAGGTATTTTAGAGAATTTCGGGCGAGTTCTACGGCCTCATCCGGGTCATCCAGCGCCGAGTCTGGCAAGCGCCAATAGGGCATAGCAACGGGCTTGCCACCTGCCCGTTGATAGGCCCAGCGGGGCCAACCTTCGGATTGCATCCGGGCTTGCATCGCGCCTGCACCTTTGAGCCAAAGGCTGCCGTCGGAATAAAGCAGGGCAAAGATGACGCCATCGCAATAAAGGCAAAGGCCACCCATCATTTTGCGCGTTGTGAGCGGGCCAAGTCCGGAGAAGAGGTCGCGCGCGAAGGCGATTTCCTCTTCTGAGACGCTCATTTTTCGACGCGTTCGGCTTCGAGTTCGGAAATGTCTTTAAATTTGATCGATTCACCGCAGCCGCAGGCATCCACGACATTAGGATTATTGAACTTGAAGCCGGATTCGAGAAGCGAAGATGTGTAGTCGATCTCGGTCCCAAACAGAAACATCTGGGCCATTGGTGCGATCATCACGCGGGCGCCATCTTGTTCAATAACCTCGTCCATAGAGTTGATTTCATTGGCAAACTCCATGGTGTATTCCATGCCCGCGCAACCACCCTTTTTCACGCCGATGCGAAGCCCGGTGGAGGCGTCTTTCTCCATCAGAGACCGAATCCGCTGGATGGCGGCGGGGGTGATTGTGACGGCTTGCTTGCCGGGGATCGAAAACATGGCGCTATCCTGTCATTGAACCGTAAAGATAGAATAACTGCCCGTACGGGGCAAATCACATAAATCCAAGCTCTAGGCGGGCCTCGTCGGACATCATTTCCATGCCCCACTGTGGCTCCCAAGTGATGTCGACATCAACTTGCTTGACCCCCGGCACTGCGCCGACAGCATCGGCCACCCAACCCGGCATTTCACCGGCAACGGGGCACCCCGGCGCAGTCAGGCTCATGATGATGCTCACTGCGTTTTCACCATCAATTTCAATGGTATAAACAAGGCCAAGATCATGGATATTCACAGGAATTTCCGGATCGTAGACTGTGCGGCATGCATCGACCACGGCGTCAAAAAGCGGATGATCGGTGCTGGATGGCTTGATCAGGGGCGTGCCTTCCAAAGGCTCGGCAGCATGGGTCATTTGGGGCCTCGCGTCTTTCCTGAGCATTCATATAGGATTTGATGCGCTCCAAGTCCAGAGAGCCGATTTTAAGGTTTGTCGGTTAAGAAAGGTTAATCTCAAAATATGTATGATTTGCGTATGGTGCGCGTCTGGTTTGCGTCATGACACAAACCCAACCGTTTGGTCGGGAATACTTTGTTAACGTTTTCCCGCTACAGTGCGAGTCGTCAGGTCAATCAAGGAGATCAGAAAAGACGCGCGGCTTCGCGGGTAAGGCGGCCTTCATCCATGAAGTGATCGATCATGACGGGGGTGGCCAAGGCATAGGCGTCTTCGAGGGAGAGGCCGAGATGGGCGTCAAGGGCGACCTTGCCAGCGGCGATCGGGCCGGGATTGCGGGTGGCAAGCTTCATCGCAAAAGCGAGGGTGTCGCGATGAAGGTCCATGGGCGCGTAGAGCCGGGTAGCCAGCCCGGAGCGCGTGGCCCAATCTGCGCCCAATGCTTCGCCCGAGAGCGCGAGCTCCATCGTGTGATTTCGGGAGATGGCGCGTGAGACACCGACGGCTGGGGTGGTGCAAAAGCCGCCATTATTGACACCGGGCAGACAGAAGGTGGCCGCGGTGGAGACAAAGCGCAGGTCACAGGAGGCGGCGAGTTGAAGTCCTGCGGCGGTGGCGATGCCATCCACCATTGCGATGGTGGGTTTAGGAAACCGGGCCAAGGTGAGCATCATCTCGGCGCAGGCCGTGAAGAGTGTGGTGAGGAAAGCCTTGCCGCGATCGGCGTCGAGGCGATGTTGGGCAATCTCCTTGAGGTCGTGCCCGGCGCAAAAAATATGGCCAGGAGCCGTGATGAGGAGCACGCGGGTTTCTGGGTCATCGGCGGCACGATGCAGCGCGGCGTGTAGAGCCGCAATCATTGCGCTCGACAGCGGATGTGCGCGCCCGTTGAGCAAGGTCAGGGTGCGGACGCCCTCGGTGAGGTCTTCGGCCATCAGGTCGGTGCTGGAGCTATGCTGGTTCACGGTGGTCTCCCTCGGACACGAACTGTGCGCTGGATGAACTGTGCGCTGCATGAACTCTGCGCTGCGTGGGCCGTGTGATCAAGTGGGGGGCGTGACGTTGAGGGAAAAGAACAAGGCGGATCTGAAGATGTCGGTGCCAGAACATGCCAAGATTGGGCAAGATCGCTTGGGGCGAGGGACGCGCGCAAACGGGGTGCCTAGACGAGCGGCGATTGGGGGCGAGAGGCAGAGTGATCTGCTGGGGCTTTTCTTTTGAGGGCGACGGAGGCAGAAGGGCGCCATGACACAGAGATTTACCTTTGCCCTGCAAGCCACCGACGGTGCCGCGCGTACCGGAGTCATTCACACGCCGCGCGGCGAGATCCGCACGCCTGCGTTCATGCCTGTTGGCACCGCCGCGACGGTGAAGGCCATGATGCCGGAGTCTGTGCGCGAGACAGGTGCCGATATCTTGCTTGGCAATACCTATCACCTGATGCTGCGCCCCGGCGCAGAGCGGGTGGCACGGATGGGGGGGCTGCATCAGTTTATGAATTGGCAGCGGCCCATTTTGACCGACTCGGGCGGCTTTCAGGTGATGAGCCTCGCGGATTTGCGGAAGCTGACCGAGAAGGGCGTGACATTTCGCTCGCATATTGACGGCTCAAAGCATGAATTGACGCCAGAGCGGTCGATGGAGATTCAGAAGTTGCTCGGCTCTGATATTGTGATGTGTTTTGACGAATGCCCGGCCTTGCCTGCAGATGAAGCCCGCGTTGCCGCGTCGATGCAGTTGTCGATGCGATGGGCCGCGCGCTCGAAAGAGGCCTTTGGTGATCGGCCCGGGCATGCGCTTTTTGGCATCATGCAAGGCGGAGTTACCAAGGATTTGCGTGAGGAAAGTGCGAAGGCGCTGACAGATATCGGGTTTGATGGCTATGCGATCGGCGGGCTTGCCGTGGGAGAAGGGCAAGAGGCGATGTTTTCCGTTTTGGATTATGCGCCGGGGTTTTTGCCGCAAGACAAGCCGCGCTATTTGATGGGTGTGGGCAAGCCTGATGATATTGTTGGCGCAGTCAAGCGCGGGGTGGACATGATGGATTGCGTACTCCCGTCTCGGTCTGGTCGGACTGGGCAGGGATGGACCCGGCGTGGCCAAGTGAACCTGCGAAACGCGCGCCATGCGGATGATCCGCGCCCGCTGGATGCGGAATGCGGCTGCCCGGCCTGCCAGAATTATTCCCGTGCCTATTTGCATCATGTGGTGAAAGCGCAGGAAATCATCGGTTCGATGCTGCTGACCTGGCATAATCTGCGATATTATCAGGATTTGATGGCAGGTATGCGGGCCGCGATTGGGGCGGGGCGCTTTGCGATGTGGGAAGCGGAGTTCCATGCCCGGCGCGCGGAGGGTGATATCGCGCCGCTTTGAGAGGCCTCGCGCGGAGCGAGTCTGAGTGGTATGCTGGGTTATGCCGAGCCTGTGTCGCGACTGTTTGACTCAATTTGAGCGGGGGGCGCGATGCCCGGCCTGCGGGCGACCGCGTGTGGTGGCGCATGAGGAACTGTTCACGCTGTCCATCGCGCATATGGATTGTGATGCGTTTTACGCCAGCGTTGAAAAGCGCGACAATCCTGAATTGCGCGATAAGCCCGTGATCATTGGCGGCGGACGGCGCGGCGTGGTGTCGACGGCGTGTTACGTGGCGCGCATTCGTGGGGTGCGCTCGGCCATGCCGATGTTTCAGGCGTTGAAACTCTGCCCTGACGCGGTGGTTATCCGCCCTCGGATGGAAGCCTATGCGGAGGTGAGCCGGGCCATTCGGGCGATGATGCTGGATTTGACCCCGGCAGTGGAGCCGCTGTCCTTGGACGAAGCGTTTTTGGATCTGTCGGGCACGGCCCGGCTGCATGGCGTGGCCCCGGCGGTGGTCATGGCGCGATTGGTGCGTCGGATGAAGGCGGAATTGGGGGTGACTGGCTCTGTTGGGTTGTCGCACAATAAGTTTTTGGCAAAGATTGCCAGTGACTTGGACAAACCTCATGGGTTTTCCGTGATTGGGCGTGCAGAGACGGCGGCGTTTCTACGCCCGAAACCTGTGCGGATGATTTGGGGCGTCGGCGGCGCAACTCAAGGCGCATTAGAAGCGGTTGGGATCCGCAGTTTCGCAGATTTGTTGCGATGGGAAGAGCGGGATCTGGTGGCGCGATTTGGCAGCATGGGGGTGCGGCTTTATCATCTGGCGCGCGGCGAGGACCAGCGGCGCGTCTTGGCTGATGAGCCGATGAAGTCGATTTCTGCCGAAACAACGTTTGACGCGGATTTATCGGATGCAGAGTTGCTGGATGGGCATTTGTGGCGATTGGCGGAGAAGGTCGCTGACCGCGCAAAGGCCAAGGCGCTGGCTGGACGGGTGGTGACGCTGAAATTGAAGAGCTCCGAGTTCAAGTTGGTGACCAAGCGCGCGACGCTACAGGCCCCCGGGCAGCTGGCAGATGTGATTTATGAGCGGGCGCGGGCGCTGTTTGATGTGGTGCCTTCGGGGGCGTGGCGGCTGATCGGCGTGGGGATTTCGGAGTTGGTGCCCGAGGCGGCCGCTCGGGATGGTGGTGATTTATTGGATCCGCAATCGGCGGCGCGGGCCAAGGCAGAGCGGGCAACGGATGCGATCCGGGCGCGGTTTGGCGCGGGCACAATCATCAAAGGCCGCAGTTTGCGCTAAAAAGCAACGTTTTGGAAAGCTTTCCACCCTAGAATTGCCGCATGACACAGGTGATTTGGGCAATTTTGCAGATCTTCAGCCGATTATTCGGCCGCATGACGTTTGGGCCGCGCGCCCATGCGGATCATGTCGGCGATCACATCTGTGAGGAGATGGCGGAACGTTTCGAAATGCGCGTTTGGGCGGATCTCGAGTTCGTTCATATAGAGAGAACGGTCGATTTCGATTTGCACGACATGTTGGCGGCGCGAGGGCCGCCCATAATGTTGTGCCGTGTAAGCCCCGGCAAAGGGCGCGTTGCGGCTGACAGTGAGGCCCGCACGGGTGAGGGCAGATTCGATGCGCTCCATGACATCCGCACCCGCAGAGGCCCCAAAGCGATCGCCCAGCACAACATCGGGGCGGCGCAATCCGGCGCGCGCGACGCCGTCTACGGCCTCGTGGGGCATGGAGTGGCAATCGATCAAGATCGCCTCGCCGCAAGCGGCATGCGCTTCGTCGAGCAGCGATTGCACAGCCCGATGGTATGGATGCCAATGCGCGTCCAAACGGCGCTGCACCTCAAAAGCGGTGAGTTTCCCGCGATAGATCGCGCGCCCATTCGCGACGACGCGAGGTATAACGCCCAAGCCAGAGGCGATCCGGGGATTTTGTATCGTGGCGCGATGGCCATCGATCAAGGCGGGATCCCATTCCTCGGCGGCGCGATTGAGATCGACATAGGCCCGCGGCACATCGGCCAGCAGAAGCGGCGCGCCAAGCTTGGGGGCGGCGGCAAAGAGATCATCGACGAATGCATCTTCGGACGAGCGAATGCTATGGGCGTTCAGCACCGTTGTGCGAAGGAAGTCGCGGCTGTAGTCCCGCCCGGAGTGGGGCGAGGCAAAGATCACGCTGGAGGCCAGCGTGGTCGGTCGAAGGATGCGGTAAGACGGTTGCGTCATGCGAATTCCCATGGTGCGATGATAGCGCGAAAAAAAGGATTTCCAAAAGCCCTTGATCCCCCTCACGACTCCTTTTATAGACCCGCAGAACGAGAGCACCGCGTGTGCTTCGGGGCGGTTAGCTCAGTGGTAGAGCACTACGTTGACATCGTAGGGGTCACAAGTTCGAACCTTGTACCGCCCACCATTTCACCGGTTAGGCGCGAGAGCGTCTGCCACCCGATTAAGCGCCGCGTGAGCGGCACGACAGATGGAGAGACCCATGAAGGTCGCAAACTCGCTGCGTTCGCTCAAAGCGCGTCACAAGGATTGCCGTATCGTGCGCCGCAAAGGCCGCGTCTACGTCATCAACAAGACCCAGCGTCGCTTCAAAGCCCGTCAGGGCTGAGCCCAGTATCACGGTTGAATGAGCCGCGTGACACAGGTCACGCGGCTCATTCGTGTGTCTGCTGTCCACATGGTGAATTCTGCTGCGTGCCGCGCAGGCGGAGGGGTGAGTCAGCCGTGCTGGTGGCTATAGGCGGGCTGAAGGTCGCCGGGCAGTGCTTTGGCGGCTCGAATCGCACGGGCGATTGCGCGGGCCATGACGCAGGCCGCAGCATGACCAAGGTAAAGCGTGTCCGCAACCGGAGCCTCCAAGGGGAGACGCCCGGTGCTGGCGGCGAAAATCAAATCCCCATCCATCGGCGTGTGCGCCGGAACCAGAGCACGCGCATAGCCATCATGGGCCGCAGTGGCCAACCGGGTGCAGTGCGCTTTGGTCAAGATCGCATCGGTGGCGACGATGCCGATCGTGGTATTGGCATGCGCCCGCAGCTTCGTTTCGGGGATTGCAGGTTGGGGGTAGTGGGGGGCAGGGCCATGCGCGCCGAACTCGCCGTTGATCTCGAAGGGGGCTGCCCAAAAATGCGGGCCGTTGCCGACCGTTGCGGAGCCCAAAGCATTGACCGCCACCAAGGCGCCAACGGTATGGCCAGAGGGCAAAACCACGGAGGCCGAGCCCAAGCCGCCTCGGAAATTGGCCGTTGTGGCGCCTGTTCCCGCACCTTCCGAGCCTATGGAAAAGTCTTGCTGCGCTTTTTCAAGTGCTTGTTTTCCCAAGTTTTTATAGGGGTTTTCCGCCCAGTCCTTGGAGCCGCCATTGAGCAAGTCGAAGAGTATGGCACCCGGGACAATGGGAACGCGGATATCGCCGACAGCAAAGCCGCGCCCCATAACGCGCAGGGCATCCGCAACACCGGACGCTGCGTCAAGGCCAAAGGCGGAGCCGCCGCTGAGCACGAGGGCATCGACCGCCTCGACAGTTTTGTCGGGTGCGAGGAGGTCGGTTTCGCGGGTGCCGGGCGCGCCGCCCATAATGTGAACCCCTGCGGTAAAGGGAGCATCCGCCAGCATCACAGTGACGCCGCTCTTGATGACGAGGTCTTGGGCGTTGCCGACGCGCAGGCCGGGGACATCGGTGATCAGATTGCGCGGACCGGGGACAAGGGACATGCTTGGGCTTTCACTTCAAAGGGGGCTCACAGGCGAATTACGAAATCTTTCAACGTAGTTTCAACGACTTGCCACGTTCCAGTCAGGCCGGGACGGAGGATGTGGGCGTCGCCCGGGCGCAGATGAATGGCGGGTGCGTCATCCGGAGTGAGGATCGAGTGGCCCTCGCGGATATGAAAATACTCCCATTCGTCATAGGAGACGCGCCATGTTCCGGGGGTAGATTGCCAAAGCCCGCAGTAGAGCCCGTCGCGGTCTTCGAGGAGCCATGTGCTGTGGACCGGATCGCCGGCGAGCACCTTGGAGGTGTCGGGGCGGGTGATCTCGGGTGGGTGTGTGGGGGCGAGTTTTTGGGTCAGCATGCGCGAAGAGTGGACTTTGGCTGCGATCCGTTCAAGCCGTCTTGACGCTTTTCTTGCAGAGCGGCACTTGCCAGACTTCCATTCGCGTGAGTGCGGGCTTAGGTGTGAAAGGGTGGATCGCAGAGGAGGGGGTTGGAAACATGATGGGCTTGGTGCGGTTGTTGGTCTTTGGGTTCTTGTTTCTGAGTGTGATTTACTTGGCGATTTCGGTTTATTCGCGGTCGGTGCGCCGGGGGAAGCTTAAGGCACAGTGGGATGAAGAGGGGCGCGACGGTGATCGAGAGGCATTTGTGCGGGCAGGAATGCGCGACTATGAAAGGTCTTTGCGTCACAAACTGATTTTGTTGGTCTATATCGTGCCTGTAATGGCGATTGGGACCATTATTTATGTGACGAATTATCTGTGAGGATTTTGCGATGATGCGGGCGGTGAAATGGGTGTTTTGGGGGGCGATCTGGCTTTTTGTGGCAGGGTGGCTGCATTACACGCTCCCTCAGCATGATGTGGTGCGGATCACAGATACCTATTCCAAGCGGATCGATTTCGGGGCTAATTCGTGGTTTTGGGCCACGGCGGATGTGGGGACGGATGGCACGCAGATCAATCGCGATGTGTTTTTCATTCAAGCCAAGCGCGCGGATGACAGCATCATGGTTTATCGCAACGAGGATACCGGGTGGGGATGGCCGCCCTATTTCAAGTTCGACACTGCGAATTTGCAGGCGGAGGCCGGGGATTTGAAATCCACAGCGGCGGCTCCTCAATGGGCGGTGCTGCGCCACTATGGATGGCGAAACGAATATTTGACGATTTTCCCGAATGCAGTGGAGATTTGGCCTGTTGAGGGGCCAGAAGTGCGGATTATTCCTTGGTTCAATATTGTGGTGCTGACCTTGTTGACGGCTATTTTCTGGGCGCTGCGGGTGCGGTGGGTGCGGTTTCGCAGCAAGCGGATTGACCCGGTCTTGGAGGATGTCGAGGAGGCCTTTGACGCGGCGGGAGAGCAGATTTCGGGCACGCGCGGGCGTTTGGGACGGTTTTTCAAACGGTCATGATCTTGTCGCGATAGCGCTGCGGACTAGGTTTTGAGCATGAAACACACGCTGCTCACGGTTTTGTTGATGTTTGGCATGGCGATGCCCAATTTTGGCGTGGCGCAGGAGGCGGGGATTTCGGCGGTCATCCGCGACCAATTTGCGGATTTCGCACAGGCCGATGTGGAGGGCGCGTTTGCCCATGCCAGCCCCGGTCTGCGCTTGAGGTTTGGCACCGCGCAACGCTTTGGCGAGATGGTGCAGCGTGGCTATCCCATGGTTTGGTCGGCGAAGGATGTGGCGTTTGGCCCTTTGCGCGAGATTGCGGGCAACCTGTGGCAAAGGGTGGAATTGCGCGACGCTGCGGGGCAGATACATTATTTGGACTACAAGATGATTGAAACAGCAGAAGGGTGGAAAATCGATGCGGTTCAATTGCTTGAGGCGCCGCCACCCTCCGTATGAGGCTGCGTGCGTATCAATGAGCGCGCGTTAACCCTCGCAGAATACCCCTGTTCCCGATTGGGCGCGAACGGCGCTCTTGGTGGAAAGGGCGTTTCATGAATAAGGCGATCACGGACGGTATTTTGTTTACACCCTCGTCCTTTTCGGCGGGGCTGTCGCAATGGTCGAGTGGCGATGGGGTGCCGGGGTCTGACAGCTATCAAAATGCGGCCAATGCCGCTTTTGTGCCTGCTGATCAGGATTTCAGTGGTTGCTTGGAGCTGCAAAAGACCCAGAGCCTGCAAAAGCTACGCTTCAAGGGGCAGACACCGATTTTGCCGGGCTGTTATTTGCGGGTGACGGCGCGGATCAAGGCGATTTCGGGGGCGCTGCCTTCGGTGCGAATTGCGGGTTTTGCGGCCGGGCCGGGCGGGGCGGCTTTGCCCGGTGTGTTGACAACAGGAGCCTCGGTGGCGCTGACGTCTTATGGCCAAGTTGTTGAAGTTTCGGCAATTGTGGGCACGGGCGCGCGGGCGGGCGTGACTATGGCCTGGGGGCTGGATGCGATTTACGGGCATTTCGGGCTGGATCTGACGGGGCCGAACGGCGGCACAGTGCGAATTGACGACATTGAGATCGAAGACATCACGGGTGTGTTTTTGCGCGATATGCTGGGAACGGTCGATGTGCGCGATTTCGGAGCCAAGGGCGATGGTGTTGCCAATGATGCGGCGGCGTTCTTGGCGGCGGATGCCGCGGCCAATGGGCGTTTGGTGGTGGTGCCTGAGGGGACATATTTTCTAGATTCGGATGTAACGATTCAAAGCCACATCCGCTTTGAGGGGCATATCACGATGCCCGTCGCGCGGGTGCTGTCGCTGGCGCAGGACTACCATTTGGCAGCCTATATTGATGCGTTTGGCGATGAGGTATTGGCGTTCAAGAAGGCGTGGCAATGCCTGATCAATGCCTCAGATCATGAAAGCCTCGATCTGTGTGGACGGCGGATCGATGTAAAGGCGCCGATTGATATGGCTGCGGCTGTGCCCAATCGGACGGAATACGCCCAGCGGCGTGTCATTCGGAATGGGCAGTTCTTTGTCGGGAACAGTTCGGATTGGGATGACACGGTGGTGACCAGTCAGGCCAGTTATGCGGTGAACCAACCTTTGAAGCTGACGGGGGTGGTGAATGTGGCCAATGTGCCTGTGGGGGCGTTGATCACAGGTGTTGGGGTGGGGCGCGAAGTATATGTGCGCTCCAAGAATGTGGCGACGCAGGAAATTGAGTTGTTGCAGCCGCTCTACGATGCAGCTGGCGCGCAGGTCTATACGTTTCGACGCTTTAAATATGTGCTGGATTTCTCGGGTTTTGCCAAGATTTCCAAGATCATCATTGCCGATGTGGAATTCAATTGTTCGGGGCGGGCGAGTTGTTTGCTGATGGCACCAGCGGGTTTGATTTTTCAGGTGCGCGATTGTGTGTTTAACGACCCGAAGGACCGCGCGATTACCAGTCATGGCGAGGGCTGTCAGGGGATGCTGATTGATCGAAATCAGTTCTTGTCGGCTGAGGTGAACATGGCGGCTCAAGATCGCAAATCGATTGCGTTCAATACCAATGGCAATGACGTCAAGATCCGTGACAACCGGATCACCCAGCATCGCCATTTTGCGGTGATCGCAGGCACCTCCAATCTGTTTGCGGGCAACCATTGGTATCAGGGGGATGCGACGGGGCAGGGGGTGCGGCTGGCGGGTTTGGTGATGACGCAAAGCAATTGCCGCAACTCGATCGTGGGCAATTACATCGACAATTGCTTTTTGGAATGGACCAACGAACATGATCCAGCCCCCGATTTCAGTTCGGAATATTCTTTTGCCGGGCTGACCGTGTCGCAAAACGTGTTTCAATGTGGCCATACCGTGCCTTGGTTCACGTTTATTGTGCTCAAGCCCTATGGGCCGGGGCATTTTATTCAGGGCCTTTGTGTGACTGGAAACACGTTTCGCACAATTGGCAATGCCATTGATCGGGTGGAATCCGTGGATACCAGTCTGGCGGATCTGGATTGGACGCGGTGCCGAAACGTTTGGATTAAGGGCAATAGTTTCAATGGGGTAAGCTCAATGATCGAGAACCCGCGTGCCTTGCCCTTGATCGTGAATACGGCGGCGAGCACTTGGACGCTGGACACCTCGGGCCTTTTGCCATTTGGCGGTCGGGTGCGGAATGTGGAGGCGGTGGTGCCGCGCGGCCCACTTCGGACGGGCGCAAATGCTGTGGTTTGGGCGCATCCCTATGTGGAGACGGAGCGCGGCACCGGGGGGCGCTCGGTCGAGTTGGTCTGGCCGCAAGCGCTCAAGGGAACAGCGAGCGTGACTGTGCGGATCGACAATTAAGTGCGTAAGTCTGCGGGCGTGAGGTGAAAGGCGCGCCCGAAGCCGCCGTTCAGATAGAGCTTTAGCGGGTGAAAGCGCACGAAGCCAAAGTCGGCAAAGCCAATGTAGAGCTTGGATTTCGGGTGGGTGGAGAGCCAAAGTTGGGTCAGGGCGCTATGCTCTGGCCCATGGCGGGGAATGGGGCTGGCATGTGCCAAGAGGGTGAGGCGGGGGTGGGTGAGCGGGTCTCCCTTGGTGCCGGGCTCACCAACCAGCAGCGAAACGCGCGGATCTTGGGCAATGGCGCGGGCATGGGCGGAGAGATCAGAGATCAGGGTGAGCGGCGTGGCCGTGGCATCTTGGCCAAAGGCAATCCGGCTGACGAGGGGGCTGCCTGTGTCAGGGTCGAGAACCCCCAGAGCGGCGAAACGGGCCGTTGCAAGCAGATGCTGTGCGAGGGCGATGGCCTCGGCATCGGTTGGGCGAATGGGAGAGGGGGCTTGGCTCATGACAGCAGAATAGGCGTTGGGTGCGGCTGCGCCAAGGGGGTCAGAAGCGTTGCCAAAGGCTGAGTTTGACGCGCGGTGCAGCAGGGCCTTGAAGGGCATGGCTGAGGCCGAATTCAAGCTGGCTGGCTTTGCCAAAGTTGAAAAGCACCGCGGAGGCAAGGCGGGTTTGTGGCTGGCCGCCGTGCCGCAGGCTGGTATTGAGCTGCACCATGGCGGTGAGGCGGGGGTTTAGCGCAAGGCCGAACGTGAGGTCCGCCTGATAGAGCGGCAAGCGCTGTCGGAAGATTTCGGCATTCAGATCGAGATTGAGCCAGCCGGATCGATGGCCAAAAGACAGGCTGCGCCCAACCGAGACGCTGGGCCGAAGAAAAGGGGCTGGCCCGTCTTGGCCAATGCCGAGCTCAATCGCGGTGACGGTTTTGCCCAAAGACAGCGGCAGCGGCAGGCGCAAGAACGCGCGCAGCTTTGGCGCAGTTCCATATGGGCGGCCGATGTCGAAACCGAGTGTGAGGCGTTCAGTGGCCCCCCATTCCAGATAGGCGGCACCAAATCCCGATGCGGGCTGCAGGGCGAGGTCCCCTTGCACGGATAGCGAGAGAAAGACTTCCCCCTTGGCGCGTGGCCATGCGCCCGCATCAACAGGCTGGCCAAAACACAGGCCGAGCAAAACAAAGATGCAGAGCCAACGCAGCACCGAGGCCTCCCAAAGGTTAGCCTCTCACCTTTGGGTAGTCTTGGTTAAGAACGGGTTAATGACGCCCTTAGCCCCAAAGGGCTGCGGAAGACGGATGCACCCCGGATGCATCATAATGAAGGGCGTCCATCCGATCTTCTGCCATCAACAGCGGCCCATCAAGATCGGTCACCAGAGCGCCCTGTGCCACCAAGACCGCAGGTGCCATGGCCAAGGAGGACCCTACCATGCAGCCCACCATGACTTTAAACCCCTGCGCCAAAGCAGCCTCCCGCAGCGCCAGAGCCTCCGTCAGCCCGCCTGTCTTGTCGAGCTTGATATTGATCACATCGTATTTTCCGTTGAGCGATGCCAATGAGGCCCGGTCGTGGCAACTCTCGTCCGCGCATACGGGCAACGGACGCTTCATGCCCAAAAGCGCCTCATCTGTGGAGGCGGGAAGCGGTTGTTCTACCAAAGACACCCCCATCCGCACCAGATGGGGCGCCAGCTCTGCATATATTTCTGCGCTCCAGCCCTCATTGGCATCGACGATGATCTGCGCCAAAGGCGCACCGCGCCGTACCGCTTCCAGACGCGGCATGTCATCGGGTGTGCCAAGCTTGATCTTCAACAGCGGGCGAAAGGCGTTCTTGCGCGCTTGCGCCTCCATCTCCTCGGGGGCGGCAAGCGACAAGGTATAGGCGGTGATCTCGGG
>DOOI01000054.1:16065-20018 GCA_003512825.1 Paracoccaceae bacterium
AGGTATAGGCGGTGATCTCGGGCCGAGGCGCAGGCAACCCCGCCAATTCCCACACCCGCTTTCCCGCGCGTTTGGCCTCTAGATCCCAAAGGGCGCAATCCACAGCATTGCGTGCGGCTCCAGCAGGCAAAAGCGCTTGCAAGGCCGCGCGGTCGAATGTGGCAGGCAGTTTGCGAATCTCCGCCTCGACACTCTCCAGCGTCTCGCCATAGCGCGCATAAGGCACGCATTCTCCGCGCCCGGTCAGGCCCGCTTCGGAAACAGACACCGTCAAGACCTGCGCCTCGGTCCGACTGCCACGCGAGATCGTGAAGACCTGCGCCAATTTGAAAACATCGCGGGTCACATCGATCAACATTGCAGCTCTTTCATATCCGTCTTCTTGCTCAAAATATCCCGGGGGGAGCCCGGAGGGCGGGGGGCAGCGCCCCCCTTTTGCCGCCCAGATCCAAGACATCAGATCAAGGCAAGCGCGTCCACCAGTTTGCCTGCGCCGAAACGATAGGGGTCCGTGGCGGGCAGGCCGAGGCCGCGTTCTATCTCAGCCAGATAGTTCTTGGCGTCCTCTTCTTTCATGTGCTGGGTATTGATTGCATATCCAATCACCACACAGTCCGGGTTGGCGACGCGGGCAAGTGCAAGTGCGGTGTCGCGCACCTGTTCGAGGGTGGGCAGTTGATAGCCCGGCAGGCCGCGCATATGCGCGCGGGTGGGTTCATGGCAAACCACCAGCGCGTCCGGTTGACCGCCATGCACCAGAGCCAGTGTCACACCGGAATATGAGACGTGATAGAGCGAGCCTTGGCCTTCGATCAGGTCCCAATGGTCGGCCTCATTGTCGGGTGTCAGCCATTCGATCGAACCTGCCATGAAATCAGCGATCACCGCATCAAGAGGCACGCCATTGCCCGTGATCAAGATGCCGGTTTGACCAGTGGCGCGGAAGGTGGCCTTCATGGCGCGCGCACGCATTTCTTTTTCCATGCACAGGGCGGTATACATCTTGCCGACGGAGCAGTCGGTTCCGACGGCGAGGCAGCGTTTACCGCTGCGTTTGATGCCGTTGGCGATCGGATATTTGACAGCGGGCACGCGAACGTCGTGGAGGCTGCGGCCTGTGGCCTCGGCCACGGCTTTGAGGTCGGGCTCGTCGCGCAGCAGATTGTGCAGGCCCGAGGCAAGATCGAAGCCTTCTTCGAGGGCTTGGACGAGCACTTTCTTCCATGCCGGGCTGATAATGCCGCCGCGGTTGGCCACGCCAATGACTAGGGTTTTCACGCCTTTGGCTTTGGCTTCCTGCAGCGATAGGTCAGGCAGGCCGAGGTCTGCGTTGCAGCCGTCCATGCGGAATTGGCCGACGGCATATTCGGGCCGCCAGTCCCGGATGCCGATGGCAACTTTGGCGGCCAGCATATCCGGCGCGTCGCCGAGGAAGAGCAGATAGGGGGTCTCGATCATGGCGCGTCTCCTGAAGATGTTTGCGCCATGATGCGGGAATTTACACGGGACGAGGTTGCGAATTGGGCGCTGGTAGAAGATTATTCGCAATAATCTTCGTTCAAGAAGGCCTTGGTTCGAATTATCTTCTGCGGCATCGCAGTCTTGCGCTTACTCCTTCGGGCCAACGTTTTCGGCAAAGGCGATCTCGAAGGCGGCTTTCTTTGCCGCGTCTGCTTCGGTTTGGTTCTGTGCGCGCCATGTGTCGTAGGGCATCCCGTAATACAATGTGCGGGCGTCTTCTTTGGTCATGTCAATGCCCCGGTCATTGGCGGCTTCTTGTACCCAGCGCGACAGACAGTTGCGGCAAAAGCCTGCAAGGTTCATCAGGTCGATGTTTTGCACGTCGGGGCGCTTTTCCATCAGGTGATGGCGCAGGGTGCGGAAGGCGGCGGCTTCTAGTTCGAGCATGGTTTGGGGGTCAATTTTGTCCATCGGTCTCTCCTTCATAAGCCGCTGGCGGCAAGGGTTTCGGTGAAGATGGGGGCAAGGCGCTGGGCCCAGAGCGTTTGGTCTTTGTGTGTGGCGATAAGATCGTTGCGAAGCTCGATCAGGATGTTGGGGCGGTTCTGGCGCAGGGCGTGGCGGTCTATCGCGTCGCCGGGCAGGTGACCGCTGTAGGGTTCATTGTCGCCGATGCAAAGGTCGGTTTCCAGCCGGAGCCGGGCGATCAGGAGTTTGGCGAGCCGCATGTCGAGGTGAGAATAGAGAATGCCGACGTGCCATGGGCGCGGTGGTCGGCCACGCAATTGCGGGGTGAACGAATGTACGGCGCAGATCACAGTGGTATCGCTGCGGGCTGCGAGCCCTGCATAGGCCGCGTGATAGGGGCGATACATGGCCGCTTTGCGGGATTCCAATTCGGCGTCATCGGCGTGGCGATTGCCGGGGATAATGGTGCCGTCGTAAAGTTTCATCAGCAAGGTGGGGTCGTCTTCGCCGCGGTTCGGATCGATCACAAGGCGCGAAAAATTGGACAAGATGGCGGGGGCATTGAGGCTGTCGGCCAAGGCGCGTGTTAGTCCTGCGGCTCCGATGTCATAGGCGATATGGCGATTCATATCATCAGTAGAAACGCCCAAAGAGCCGCCGTTGATAAAGGGCGGCACGGTATTGGTGGCGTGATCACAGGTGATCAGCCAGCGTGAGGGGCGGGTGGCGCCAAGAATTTCGTAAGGAAAGTATGTCATAGCCTTGTCAACTGTTGCTTCCATGGACTTATGCGAGTTGCCGGGGGAATGGAATTAGACAATGATTGTCGTGAATGGAAATCAAGCCGCATCAAGACGGAAAGGCAGAGCAGAATGAGACGCCATCGCAATGTGAAAATCGTGGCCACGCTGGGGCCTGTTTCGTCGACTTACGAGATGATCCGCGCTTTGCATGAAGCCGGTGCGGATGTGTTTCGGTTAAATATGAGCCACGGCACTCATGAGGAATTGGCCGCGCGTCACGCGGTTATTCGCCAGGTGGAGCGGGATTTGGATAGTCCGATTGCGATTTTGGCAGATTTGCAGGGACCAAAGTTGCGGGTGTCGACCTTTGCCAATGGCGCCGAAGATTTGGTGGAGGGGGCGGCGTTTCGGCTGGATCTTGATCCGGCCGAGGGGGACATGACGCGGGTGTGTCTGCCGCATCCGGAAATTTTTGCGGCGCTGGAAGTGGGCGCGCATTTGTTGGTGAATGACGGCAAGATCCGTCTGGGGGTCGAAAGCTGTGGCGCAGATTTCGCCGATTGCACTGTCGTGACAGGGGGCACGATTTCCAATCGCAAGGGGGTGAACGTGCCAGATGTGGTGCTGCCTTTGGCGGCGCTGTCGGAGAAGGACCGCAAAGATCTGGAATTTGCCTGCCAATTGGGGGTGGATTGGCTGGCGTTATCGTTTGTGCAGCGTGCGGGCGATGTGGAGGAGGCGCGGGATTTGGCCAAGGGGCGGGCGGCGATCTTGTCGAAGATCGAAAAGCCTTCCGCTGTGAAGAGTTTCGAGGAGATTCTTGCGGTTTCTGATGGGATCATGGTGGCTCGGGGCGATTTGGGAGTGGAATTGCCCGTGCAGAATGTGCCGCCGATTCAAAAGCGGTTGGTGCGGCGGTGTCGTGCGGTGGCCAAGCCGGTGATTGTGGCAACGCAGATGCTTGATTCAATGATTACAAACTCATCTCCAACTCGCGCTGAAGCAACAGATTGCGCTAACGCAGTTCTTGATGGTGCAGATGCGTTGATGTTGTCAGGTGAAACATCTGTAGGCGCATTTGCAATCGAAGCGGTTGCAACCATGGCTCGTATCATCGCCCGCACCGAAGAAGGCGGCTTCGAAATGATTCGCGCATTGCGTACAACCCCAAAGACAAAAGGTGGCGCAATTACGCGTGCAGCAGCTGAAGTAGGCGCAATTGTTGGAGCTAAATACTTGGTTACTTTTACTCAATCCGGAGACTCTGCTCGCAGAATGGCG
>DOOI01000009.1:0-346 GCA_003512825.1 Paracoccaceae bacterium
GAAAAAGGGCGGATTTTATGGGTAACCCACCCCGAAAATCCGCCCTTTTTCTGGCCGTGCTCCATTGCAAGCATGGCTTCATTCATGCGCTTTAAGCCTGGGATCCAACGCGGGTGGTCTATGTCGAGTTCCACCGGAAAGACTTGCCGGGCGATGATCGATGTTTTGCGGAAGACCTCTTGGTCATACCAGTCGATATCAACGCCCAAGGCCTTGTGGAAATCCTTGCGCGCGTGATCACGGACCCACATCGTGGAGTAAACAGCCGTCAGGAAAAAACGGATCCAGAGTTTGTTGGTAAAGCTTTGGGTCAGTTTTGGATCAGTTCGCATTAACAAAGCAAAGG
>DOOI01000009.1:670-4884 GCA_003512825.1 Paracoccaceae bacterium
GAACCATTTGAAAATCGGGTGAAAGCGCTGATCCGGATTGGCTTCGAGGTGCCGGTAAATAGTGATATACCGCGCATAGCCGATCTTTTCCGAAAGGTATGTCGCATAGAAGATGAACTTCGGGCGGAAATACGTGTATTTCTTTGCTTTGGTCAAAAAGCCTAAGTTGACCGCCACGCCAGCTTCGCGAAGGGCATCGTTGATGAATCCGGCGTGACGGGCTTCGTCACGAGCCATGTAGTTGAAGAGTGCACAAATATCTGCATTCGTGCCGCGTCGCTTCATTTCCTTGTAAAGTACGCAACCAGAGAATTCAGCAGTGCAAGAAGACACCAGAAAGTCGATGAACTCCGCTCTCAAAGCCGGGTCCATTCCCTCCCAATCCACATCATCCCACGCTTCGTTCTTTTTAAAATGACCCTTGTTCGGATCGGATTTCATCTGCTCAAGCAGCTTATCCCATGCCTCGCGAACAGGCGTGACATCGATCCGGTCCATCGCGTCAAAGTCGGTGGTATAGAAACGAGGGTTGAGCAGGGTGGTTTCAGTCGCCATGGCCGTTGTGTCGAATTTATCCGAGATTTCGGCATGCAATTCGTCATGGCTTGAAGAATGCGGGATATCTTTCATGCAACCAACTCCTCGCTGAAGGAAAATTCGCAGAGTTCCATGAACTCAAGGTCGCCAGTCAGTCGTGTCCACCAGCGTTCTAATGCGGTGGCGCGAGTGATGGTTGCGGTGCGCTCTTCGATGATGACTTCGCCGTAGGCGGCCATGATCGGATTGCCATCGACGAGCACTTCATCGCCGGGGTTGATGATGGCGCCATTGTCAAAACGGACATGGGCGTGAAGGCTTTCAAAACGGTGCGAGACTTCGACAGTGCAGGGCACGCGTTCAACTTTTCTTTTGAAAAATGGCATTTGCTTGGTTCCCTATTTTGTTTTGTTTAGTAGCCGTTCAAATGCGGCTTTATTGTCGTTTCCAAAGGCATAGAGCTCAGCACTCCACCCCGTAACAGGGTCCTCCGCTACAAGCCGACCGTTGTCATAACGGACAACGCGCATAGGCGGATTGCCCTCTACACGGGCGACCAAGCGCGCGCGCGCCATGGCGGATTGGATCACTGTCAGAAAACCACCATGGGGGAGGTCGAGCAGCAGGGTTCCATCGATGTCGCGGATCACGACGGATTGCGCGTCGAGCCCTTCAAGGATCAAACTGCGGCTTTCGACAACTTTGCCGTCCTTTGGAACGCCAACATGGGGTCGGTCAGAGATGGTCGAGAAACCCGCAAGTGCGAGTGTTGAAAGCGCCAGTCCAAGCATGCCCCAAAGGAGCGCGCGTGGTATCATTTCACGCTCACGGTTATGCATATTGCCGAGGGCAGGTGCGGGGGTGAGAGGATGTTGTGGCATGTGCGCCTCCCTATTCCGCGGCTGCAAGTTGGTGGTGCGGTCTTTGCACACTTTCAACTTGGGGCTCGTTTATCTTTGCCTCCGCAGCGTCTGACAGGATCCGGGCCACTTGAGCCGCATTGGCTATGCTACGAAACGTCGGCTCGGGAGTGGCAATATGCCAAGGGCGTGCATGGGGCCAAAGGACTGCATAGGACAGACGCATATTGCCGTTGGTTTTCATTGCAAGCGAGCCTGAGCCGCTCACACCTTCAGTCGCCAGCGCAGCCGAGCTCACACAGCTATAGGGAATTGTATAGGTAATGGGCAGCGCTGCGCCTATCCGCAAGATAACGCGCGATGAGGTGATTGTGTATATCGCTGCGCGCGCCTGCATCCAAGCGAGCCCGTAAATGACAGTAAAAGCCAAGATCGCCAGCGCCAGATACGGCAACCCGCGTGCCAAAGCGTAGACCGCGCCTCCCTCGACGAAGGCGAAGGCCGCTTGCCCAAGTGCCAAAACCACAAGGTATCCTGTGATCCAACGGATGTTGAAAGCGTCTCGGGCGAGTTGGGCGGTTTCGGGTTTGCCTTGCCACAAGATATTCTCACCACGCGGCAACGGCGCAGGAAGTCCCGGTTGGGGTTCGAAATTAAAGTCATGGTCTGTCATGGCAGACCCTCCATCTTAATCGGTAAGTCAGGACGGCGCGGGCGCGCGCCGTCCTCCTTGGTCTTAGTGACCGCGTTTGCGGCCTTTCGCGTAGAGCCAGCCTCCCGCGATATATCCCGAGATCTTGTCTTCCTCGAGTTTGGTGATCTGCGCGGTAGAAGCCGTCATGGGGATGTCTTCGACGAGATCAGCGGTGATCGCGTTGATCCGCACCCGGTCAGCCCAGATTTTGCACATGGTCATCGGCAAAAGGCGGCGGCTTCCGGAGTTTAGCTCGACTTCAAGATAGCGCACCAGCTGTTCGGGAACGTCGATCCAAAGGTCTGTGATCCGGCCCACAATCTCCGTATCCCCTGTTTGCAAGGGAAGACCTCTTGGGTCGCGGCCAGCAGAGACATGGAAACCCTCGATCTGTGCCATGGGCAGGATCTTGGGGTTACCGTGCCCGTCAAGTTCGGGAGCATCGCTGCGCGGTGTCCAAGATGCGGGGCCGACGCCGTCCAGCATGGGATTGCCTGTAGGCGCGTGTGGAAAGCCATCCGACACGGCTGTGCGAGCCAAGGCCAGATCCGTGCGACGGTGAGCCGCTTCATTTTCTGAAGATGGCACCGAAACCGAGCCTTGCCCATGCGGTAGGGCAAAAGTCTTCGCCTTTGGCACAGGGAAGGGGCCCTGATTGGCGGCAGGGGCGCCATAGCCTGTTTCCAACGGGTAGCCTTCCCGCATGTTTTCTGTCTGTAGGTAATACACCAACAAGGCAAAAAATCCCCAGAAGAGCCAGATTGCTAGGCTGGCTAGATCAAAGTTTCCGAAAAAGTTGACACCGACCATTTGGTCCTCCGCTGTCAAGTTGGGAACTCAGCCAAGGCTACGCGGCCTTGGGCGGGTTCGTCGCGATTGGATGGGATTGTGCCAAGCCGAACGAGTGGGCCAAGCACGGCGATAGTAATGAAAAGAAACGCAATTTCGACGTGATACACGATGGAATATCCAAGGTATGGCGCACTGAGATGCCCGAAAACGCCATGGCCAATCGTGTGCTCCACGCCATCGCGGAGCGCGCCTCCCAGAAAGATTGAGAGGCCTGCCGCTGTGGCTTGCGCCGATCCCCATGCCCCCAATGCCAAACCTGCAGCAGCGCGGGAGGGCAGGGTCATTGCGGCGGTGAGGGTTGCAACGCCAAAGGTGCCGCTGCCCATACCGATCAAGGCTGCACCGATGTAAAATAGCGCAATGCTCTCCATCGGGCTCGAAAAGATCACGGCGCAGAAAGCCGCTATCCCGATCAGTGCGCCGCGTGCAGAGAGCCGCCAAGGATCGGAACCGCTCGCGAGGTTGCGGGCGGTCCATAGAAAACCAATCAACGCGCCAAGGCTCCACGTCGCCGTCAAAAGCGTCGTCGCACTGACCGAGAGACCAAGTATTTCGCCACCATAAGGCTCCAGCAACACATCTTGCATGTTAAACGCCAAGGTTCCCAGCACGACCACGATCAAGAGCCGAGCAACACCAGGTTGTTGCAAGAGATCGCGCCATGCGGCTCTGAACGAAGGGCGGGGGGCACGCCGCTCTGAAGCACTCATTGGGCGAATTTGTTCCTGTTTCCACAGCGCGATTAGATTGAGGACCAAAGTCGCCAAGCCGCATCCCTGCACCACGCGTACGAGGAGAAGCGGCGCAAAATCAGTCAGCAACCAACCGACGATCAACGCAGAAAACCCCATACCCACGAGGTACATCACATAAAGAAGCGCAACGACACGCGGTCTGGTGGCATCTGTGGCGCGGTCAGCAGCGAGGGCAAGACCCGCGGTTTGGGTCATATGCATGCCAAGGCCAGCCATGAGAAAGGCCAGTGCCGCGAGAACCTCACCCGCCCATGCAGGGCCAATATACTGATCGCCCGAAAGCACAATCAGAGCAAATGGCATGACTGCAAGCCCACCCATTTGCCAAAGGCTCCCAAACCATAGGTAGGGCACGCGTTTCCATCCAATAGCGCTTCGGTGGGTGTCGGAACGATGACCCAATAAAGCGCGGAAAGGCGCGATGAGCACTGGAATGGCAATCATAGCGGCCACAACCAACGCAGGTACGGATAGCTCGACGATCATAACCCGGTTCAGCGTGCCCAAGAGCAGGGC
>DOOI01000009.1:5154-8258 GCA_003512825.1 Paracoccaceae bacterium
GTTCAGCGTGCCCAAGAGCAGCACCTGCGCCATGCCGACAGATAGTTGGAAGAGCGACAAGCGCATCAATTGGCTCATCGGCAGCTCTTGCGAACTTGCCTCGGCAAAAGGCAGCCAAGTGGCCCCGAGCTTGCTGATATGATGCTTTCGCAAGATCACGTACGCAACTCCAAGCAATCGCTGATGTAAAAGCCGCTGTTGATACGCCCAACCCGGTCGAGGCCAGCGCCCAGATGGGTCTTTAGAAGGGGCAGGGAGTGGGGGATCATCACCGGAGAGCGGTCTGAGCGGGGGAAAAGTTTCCCCATCATCCAGAAGGTCATCAAAAACGGTGTGCGCGGGGCAACGGTAAAAACAATCGTATTCTGCGTGCGCTCGCTCAGGCGCGACAGTACCCGCCCGATGTCGGGGGCCGTGTAATAAATCAGGCTGTCCATCGCGAGCACGTAATCGAAAGAGCCCAATGCTTCATCCGTCATGTCGCCAGCCAGAAAGCGCACCTGAGGTTGAAGTGCGGGCGCTAGTCGATCTTGGGCGATCTGCACAAGGCGTGGCGAGATATCCACGGCCGTGACCGTTGCCCCACGCATCGCGAGTTCGGTGCTCATGGCGCCTGTGCCACAGCCCGCGTCCAATATCCGCGCGCCCCGCAAATCTTGCGGCAGGCGGGAGATCATCAATTCCCGCATCTGATCCCGCCCTTTCCGGACAGTTTGACGAATGCGGCTGACTTTGGCGTCGGTCGTTAAGCGCTCCCAGGCTTTGGTCGCGGTGCGATCAAAATACTCTTCGACACGAGCGCGTGTGAGGGCATATTCAGACATCAATCAAACCCCAGCAATTCAAAGATTTCCCGGTCTGGCAGTGGTTCGGGCGAAACACCTTCATCGGCTGTAACCGAGTGCCAGAGGTTTTTGGCAAGACGCAGATACTCGGCGCGCGCCATGACGATGTCGTCGCTATCGTCCATCTCAAACAACGTCTTTTTCTTTAGACGCGAGCGGCGGATGGCATCGATGTCAGGCATATGTGCAATGCGGTTGAAGCCTACACGCGCGCAGTAGCGATCAATCTCATCAGTGTCGCGAGAGCGGTTGGCCACACACCCTGCAAGGCGCACTTTGTAATTACTCGACTTGGCTTGAACGGCTGCAATGATGCGGTTCATAGCGTAAATCGAGTCAAAGTCATTGGCCGTAACGATCAAGGCGCGGTCGGCATGTTGCAAAGGCGCGGCAAAGCCACCGCAAACCACATCACCCAAGACATCAAAGATCACGACATCCGTATCTTCAAGCAGATGATGCTGCTTCAACAGCTTGACGGTTTGGCCGACGACATAGCCACCGCACCCCGTGCCCGCAGGTGGGCCACCGGCTTCGACGCACATAACCCCGTTAAAGCCTTCACTGATGTAATCTTCCGGTCGAAGCTCCTCAGAATGGAAGTCGACCTCCTTCAAGATGTCGATAACAGTGGGCTGAAGGCGCCCCGTGAGGGTGAAGGTGCTGTCATGCTTGGGATCACAGCCGATTTGCAGCACACGTTTTCCAAGCATGGAAAAGGCTGCCGACAGGTTGGAAGAAGTGGTGGATTTGCCAATCCCGCCCTTACCGTAGACTGAAAAGACCTTGGCACCTTCGATTTTGATCTCGGCGTCTTGGTGGACTTGGACCGAGCCCTCACCATCAAGGGCCCGTAAGTTGGGGATGTCATCTCTTGGGCTCATTTTCAGGCCCCTTTCCTTGGGTCAGAGGAGGGTAGGTGGGGGATTGCCCCATTTTGGTTGCTTGCAGAGGGCGATTGTCTTGTTTCATTCGGCTGCGATCCCTTCCAAGCGGTCTTCGAGTTCGTCCGCTGCATTTTGCAGTGCCGCAAGGGTGTCGGCATCGGGCTGCCAATAGGCGCGGTCTGAGGCTTCCAATAGCTTTTGAGCCATACGGTTGCTCGCCTCTGGATTGAGCGCCGAGAGGCGTTTCCGCATTACCTCATCAAGCACGAAGGTTTCCGAGAGACGTTGGTAGACCCATGGCTCGACTTGAGCGGTGGTGGCAGACCAGCCGAGCGTATTGGTGACATGCGCTTCGATCTGGCGGACGCCTTCAGCCCCATGGCGCAAGAGGGGCTCATAGAATTTGGGATTGAGACTCCGCGAACGGGTCTCCAAGGCGATTTGATCTTTCAACGAGCGAACCTTGCCGCTGCCGCGCGTTTGATCTCCGATGTAGACAGCGGTTTCCTGACCCCCGCGTGCGCGCTTGACCGCCCGCGCGACGCCTCCCAGTGTGTCGAAGTAGTGATCGACCGAGGTTACGCCCAATTCGACGGATTCAAGGTTTTGATAGGCAAGATCGACATCTTTCAGCGCCAGCTGCAGGAGTGCGGCGCTCTGGGTGGCTTTCCCATTGCGTCCATAAGCAAAACTCTTGCGGGCTTCATACGCGTCTGCCAGTTCGTCTTCGTCACCGAATGTGGAACTGCTGACCAATTGGTTGACGTTGGCGCCATAGGTGCCTTCGGCATTTGAAAAAACGCGCAAAGCGGCTGTTTCAAGGTCGATGCCCATGGAGTCTGCATAAGCAAGGGTGTGGGCGCGTATGAAATTCTGCGCGAGCGGCTCGTCGGCAGTCGCGGCCTTCCACGCGGCTTCTGCCAGCATACGGGTTTGCAGCGGCAAAAGATCACGGAAGATACCAGAAAGCGTCATAATGACGTCGATCCGTGGGCGCCCCAGATCGGTCAAGGGAATAACGTCAGCTCCGCAGAGCCGTCCGTAACTGTCAAAACGCGGTTTTGCTCCCATAAGAGCCATAACCTGTGCAATTGGGCCGCCGTCGGATTTGATGTTGTCCGATCCCCAAAGCACCAAGGCTACGGTGCGGGGCAGGCTATGATGGGCTTGAAGCAACCGCTTGGCCTGCGCGGCTCCGTCTGCCATCGCAAAAGCGGTGGGCATGCGGAAGGGGTCGAAGGCATGTATGTTGCGCCCGGTGGGCAGAATATGGGGCGAGCGGATCAGGTCGCCGCCCGCGACTGGTGCGATAAAACGGGCAGAGAGTGCGCGCATCAGGGCGGGCAGTTCATGATCAGTCGTCAGTGACTGC
>DOOI01000009.1:8527-11448 GCA_003512825.1 Paracoccaceae bacterium
GCAGTTCATGATCCGTCGTCAGTGACTGCATCGCACGATCGCGGTCCTCTTGAGAGAGGTCTGCAATCATTCCAGCCATCACCTCAGCGGTCTCTTTCGTCATGGGGCGGCCCACGATGTGCAATCCGTCGGGGATCAGTGAACCTTCCGTTTCCAAAACTGTTAGCCAAAGCTTCTCTGGATCGCTCTCGGTCAAATCGACAGCTGCGGCTTGGTCGCGGATCAGCGCAAGCACGTCGGCTCGGGCAGGATCGTCAGTCGCCAGTTGGCGCCAGCGCGAAAGGCTATCTTTTAGATCTGCCAAGCCGCGATACAGGCCGGAATTTGTTAACGGCGGCGTCAAATGGGTGACAATCGTCGCATTGCTGCGACGTTTCGCAAGCGAGGCTTCCGAAGGGTTGTTTGCCGCGTAAAGGTAGACGTTGGGCATAGCGCCGATCAGGCGGTCGGGCCAGTCATTGCCGCTCAGTCCTGTCTGGCGACCGGGCATGAACTCCAACGCGCCGTGCATTCCAAAATGCAAGACCACATCGCTGTTCCATGTATCCCGTATCCAGCGATAAAACTGCATAAAGGCATGGGTCGGGGCAAAACCGCGCTCAAACAAGAGGCGCATGGGGTCGCCTTCATAGCCAAAGGTCGGCTGCACGCCGACGAAAACATTCCCAAAGGTTTTGCCAAGAACGAAAACCCCTCTGCCATCGGCTTGAACGCGTCCGGGCGCTGGGCCCCATACGGCTTCAATTTCTGACAATGATGAGGTTTCGCGCAGGATGTCCTCAACCGAAACGATTGCCGCGACATTGGCAGGTTGACCAAATTTTTCGGCGTTCCCCTTAAGTAGCTCGGCACGGAGGTCGTCAACATTTGCAGGCAGATCAAGGGTATATCCCTCGTCTTTCATCCGGGTCAGCGTGTTGTGCAGGCTTTCAAACACCGACAGATAAGCGGCTGTGCCTGTGGCCCCTGCATTTGGGGGAAAGCCAAACAAGACGATAGAGACTTTTTTATTGGCATTTTCCGTGCGGCGTAAACGCGTCAGACGGGCTGCCTTTTCCGCCAAAACAGCCACACGTTCGTGACAGGGGGCCATCGCGCGGCAATCAGAATTGGAGCGGCACATGCTCGCGCAGCCTTGGCATCCATCCAGCCCATGGCGGCCTGCAAAGACAGTGGGATTTGTCGCGCCGTCGATCTCTGGCAGGGCGATCAGCATGGTTGTTTCGACAGGGCCCAAGCCTTGAGTCGAAGCCGCCCATTGGCCGAGTGTTTGGAACTCCAAAGGGTGCGCCGCCAGATAAGGCACGTCGACTTTGGAAAGGGTTTCCACGGCGGCGGCACTGTCGTTATAAGCGGGGCCGCCCACCATTGAAAAACCAGTAAGAGAGATCAGCGTGTCAATGCACGAGCCGCTTTCACTTTGAAAGTAACGCTCAATTGCCGGGCGACCATCAAGACCGCCCGCAAAAGCCGGGATCACCGCCAGCCCCTGCGCTTCAAGAGCGTGGATCACTGCATCATAATGGGCGCAATCAGCAGAGAGAATATAAGACCGCAGCAGCAAAAGCCCGACGGTGCCTTTTGGCGTAGTCGGGCGCGGCAGATCTGCGACGCGCGTGGTGATACGCTGTTGAAGGGCGGGGTGGTAAAGGCCGACGTCGGGATATTCGACGGGGAGTTTGGCGGTGCCCATCTGCCAATCTGAGCGATTGGCGTAGCGACCAATAAGAAAACGAACCA
This sequence comes from Paracoccaceae bacterium, assembly GCA_003512825.1. Taxonomy (GTDB): domain Bacteria; phylum Pseudomonadota; class Alphaproteobacteria; order Rhodobacterales; family Rhodobacteraceae; genus UBA9554. The sequence goes on from DOOI01000009.1 coordinate 10,268, forward strand.
TCTCTTCGATGTTGTCGTCCGATCCGCCCAGCCAATACTGCATGGTAAGAAACCATGCGCGCAAATCTTGGGCCGATCCTGGGATGAACTTCAAGATTTTCGGAAGGCGGCGCAGCATGGTCATCTGCTTTTGGCCAGATGCACCACTTGGTGCTTTCGAGCCGCGCAATTTCTTCAGCAAAGACATTACGCCCGAGGCAGGCTTGGACATGTCCAAATCGCCCATCTTGGTTAGTCGGACGATCTGTGGATCGGCAATCACAGCAACAAAAGCGTCGGCGTTTTGGCGCGCCGCAGTCAGATCAGGAAGGATTGCGTTGATGTGCTCTTCGAGAAAGAGCAGATTTGTCATGACAATATTTGCTTGGCTCAAAGCCTTTTTTGCCGCGTCAAGCGCAGTTGGGTTTTCGGCCCATTCAGCGGCTGCGTGCACAGATACTTCAATGCCGGGAAAATCACGGGTCAAACGAGGTGAAATGCGTGCGGCAGGGCCTGCAGCATGGCTATCCAAAGTAAGAATGACAAAACGATAAGGCGCCGACGCCTTTGCCTGCGGGATACTGTCAGCAAAGGGGAAAGCGTCATCGCGCATAATGTGCCTTTGCCTCGTAGAGTGTGTCGATTGATATGGCGCGAACGCCGCGATCGGACGCAAAGGTTTCCGTGTTGCGTTTGGCTTTGCCGCGCACGAAGAACGGAATCTTTTTCAACTCCAATTCTGCGTCAGCAGTCCAGTGAAGGGTCGCGATCTCTGTTTCAGGTGGTTTTGCCTGTTCTTCAGGTCGCGCAGAGGCTTTTGCGCCATGGTGGCTTGGACCTGCGGCGTCATGAAATTCGAAATCCTCGCGGAACATGGTGAGCAGGTGCTCTTCCAGCCCCATGACCAAAGGATGCACCCAAGTGTCAAAAATCACATTGGCGCCCTCAAACCCCATTTGGGGCGAATAGCGCGCAGGGAAGTCTTGGACATGGACAGGTGCGGAAATAACCGCGCAGGGAATACCCAACCGTTTCCCGATGTGGCGCTCCATTTGGGTGCCAAGGATAAGCTCTGGCGCGACGTCCGCAATCGCGGCCTCAACTTCGAGGTAATCGTCGGTAATGAGGGCTGTAAGGCCATAATCTGCGGCGGCGGCGCGCAGTGCACGGGCCTGTTCGCGGTTGTAACAGCCCATGCCAAC
>DOOI01000046.1:0-751 GCA_003512825.1 Paracoccaceae bacterium
GTGGCGCGCTGAGGCGGCTTGACGCTGCAAGGGCAGGGGGATAGCTCGCGGGAATGGCACGCGCACCCCTTCTTCATGTCTCAGACATCTCGCTCACCTTTGGCGGCAATCCCGTGTTCGACGGCTTGTCGCTTTCCGTGCAACCCGGCGACCGACTGGCCCTTGTGGGGCGGAACGGGGCTGGAAAATCCACCTTAATGAAGGTGATGGCGGGGCTGGTGGAGCCAGATCAAGGCACCGTCAATGTCTCTCCGGGGGTGACTGTCGGTTATATGGAGCAAGATCCAGATCTCTCTGCTTTTGAGACCTTGGGCGATTTTGCTGCTGCGCGCCTTGAACCTTCGGAACGTTATTTGATCGAAGCTTCGTCAGCAGGTCTTGGATTTGATCCTGATCGCTTGGTCGCAACGGCCTCTGGTGGCGAACGTCGCCGTGCGGCCTTGGCACGTCTGATGGCCGAAGCCCCCGAATTGATGCTCCTCGACGAACCCACGAACCACCTCGATATCGCCGCTGTTGAATGGCTGGAAACTCAACTTTCCGAGACGCGCGCCGGATACGTCATCATCTCGCACGACCGTGCATTCCTGCGCCGCCTGACGCGTGCCACTCTATGGATCGACCGTGGTCAGGTCCGGCGGCAAGACATCGGCTTTGAAGGGTTTGAAGCGTGGCGCGAGAAAACCTGGGAAGAGGAAGATCAGGCACTCCACAAAATGGATCGCCGCATCAAGGCAGAAGGACGTTGGGC
>DOOI01000046.1:1063-1327 GCA_003512825.1 Paracoccaceae bacterium
GTTGAAGGCATCAGCGCGCGCCGCAAGCGCAACCAAGGACGGCTTCGCGCCTTGCAAGACATGCGCGCAGAGCGTTCCGCCGCGATCCGTCGTCAGGGCACCGCCGCTATGGCGCTGGAAGGCGGGCCAAAGTCGGGAAAACGCGTTTTTGAGGCGACCAAAATCACCAAGGCTTTTGGTGCCAAGGTCATCTGCAAGGACTTTTCTCTTTTGGTTAATCGAGGCGACCGCGTCGCGTTTGTTGGTCCCAATGGCGCTGGCAAG
>DOOI01000046.1:1597-1976 GCA_003512825.1 Paracoccaceae bacterium
CCCAATGGCGCTGGCAAGACCACGCTGCTCAAGCTTTTGATGGGCGAAATTCTTCCTGATACTGGAACGGTAGCCATCGGCACCAATCTTCTTCCTGCGATATTCGACCAGTCGCGGGCCAAACTTGACCCGGAAATGACGCTCTGGGACAGTCTGACGGGCGATCCGGAAATGCGCGTCTCGGGCAAGGCCGATCAAGTACTGGTGCGCGGTCAGCCGCGCCATGTCGTTGGCTACCTTAAAGATTTCCTCTTTGACGAACGTCAGGCGCGTGCTCCTGTTAAATCCTTGTCGGGGGGTGAAAAGGCGCGGCTGCTGCTTGCTAAATTGATGGCCCGAGAATCCAATCTTTTGATCCTCGACGAACCGACCAACGACC
>DOOI01000046.1:2266-4178 GCA_003512825.1 Paracoccaceae bacterium
GACGAACCGACCAACGACCTCGACATTGAAACGCTGGACCTCCTGCAAGAGCTGATCGACGATTACGATGGCACTGTTTTGCTGGTGTCTCACGACCGTGACTTTCTCGACCGCGTGGCGACTACGACAATCGCGATTGAACCCGAGGGCAAAGTGACAGCCTATGCGGGCGGCTGGACCGACTATTTGGCGCAGCGCCAATTGGAGAGCGCCGAGAGCGCACCAAAGGTAAAGGCAGCAGAGACCCGAAGCAAAAGCGATGCGAAATCATCGGCTGGCTTGAGTTTCACCGAAAAGCACCGCCTCGAAGCACTTCCAAGCGTGATTGATAAGCTGGGTGCTGAAATAGCCAAGCTCGAGGAATTCTTGGCGCAGCCCGATCTCTACGCCGTTCATCCCGCCAAATTCAATAAAGGCACCGAAGCGTTGGTCGAGCGTCAAACTGCTCTCGCGGCCGCCGAAGAGGAATGGCTTATCTTGGCTGAGAAGGCGGAAAGCGGCAAATAACATGCCGCTTTCCAGTAGGCTCAGCGCATCCGCAATGCACCATCAATCCGGATTGTCTCGCCGTTGAGGTAGCCACATTCGATGATGAACTTCACCAATGCGGCGTATTCTTTCGGATCGCCGAGGCGTTGGGGGCAGGTCACATCCGTTGCCAATTGCTTTTGCACCTCTTCTGGAAGGCCCATCAGCATTGGTGTCAGGAATATTCCCGGCGCAATCGCCATCACACGAATGCCCTCGCGCGCCAGATCTCGTGCCATAGGCAAGGACATGCCAGCAATTGCAGCTTTAGAGGAAGCATAAGCCACTTGGCCCTTTTGACCGTCAAAGGCGGCTACGGATGCAGTATTAACGATCACGCCGCGCTGTCCGTCCTCTGAGGGCACATTTTGAGCCATGGCGGCAGCAGCCAGACGGGCGACGTTAAAAGTTCCTACTTGGTTGATATCGACAACCCGACGAAAGTGATCAAGGCTATGTGCGCCAGCCTTATGAAGCGTCTTTTCAGAGGTTCCAATCCCCGCGCAGTTGATTGCGGCGTTGAGCTTGCCCATTGCCGTCACAGCCATATCAACGGCAGCCTTTACGCTGTCTTCACTAGTCACGTCAGTCTCGGCAAAGGTCGCGCCAATCTCTTTGGCTATGGCTTCTCCACGCTCCTTCTGGCGGTCGAGCAAAGTAACCTGGGCGCCAGCGGCGCGCAGAACCCGTGCAGTAGCTTCGCCCAATCCCGAAGCGCCACCAGTAATAATAGCGCAAGTGTCTTCGATCCGCATGCCTTCCTCCTCCGATATCCAAATGACCGACTGTTCAGTATTAGGGCTGTACCCATCTGTCCAGCATCTCTCTGTGAACCAATTAACCCAGCCCGCGCTTTGTCGCCCACCCCATAACGATGACTGTCAGTATAATGCGGTAGACATGCATTCCTGTCACAAAGGCCGGATTTGCCGAGAGCGATAGCGCGATCAATGCCATTTCGGTCACCCCTCCCGGGGCAAAGCCAACCAAAAGCACATCAAATGGCAGACCGATCATAGGCATGATAATCAGCGCACAAGCCGCGCCTAAAACCAACATCCAACACACCGAGGCCAAAGCCAACCCGACCGCGCGGAGCAACTTCTTACCGAAAAGCCCACGAAACCGCATGCCAAGCGATGCGCCTACGATGATTTGTGCGTCGTTGACCAGCCATTGCGGCAAATTCACCGGGAATAGGCCGAGCAGTGAGACGAGACCAGAAAATAGCAGTGGCCCGGTCAAAACTGCGGCGGGAAACCGGAGCCGATGGCCTACCCAGAGCCCGACGATACCCAAAGCAATTGCCGCGGGCACCATTGACCAGTCTACATTCCCCCGGCTCAGCGACATGCCATCTGCCGACCCAACTAGATGACCGATC
>DOOI01000165.1 GCA_003512825.1 Paracoccaceae bacterium
CAATTCAGTGGGGGCACTCCAGCTTGAGCGAAGTTTGATTTATTAAGGAGGCGCGCCCTGTTTGGGGCGCGTTACCTGATCATTGTGTTGGGCAACATCAGCGAGATCTGTGGGAAAGCGACCAGCAATATCAGCGTGGCAAGCATGGCGAGCCAGAAAGGCAGAACGCCGACGAAAATGCGGCCCAATGGCACCGCTGGTGCCACGGATTTGACGATAAAGACGTTGAGGCCGACGGGAGGCGAAATGAGCCCCATCTCCAAGGTGAGGACAACAAGGACGCCGAACCAGATCGGATCGATACCAAGCGCCAGCACGACCGGGAAGAAGATCGGCAAGGTGAGCACCAGCATGGCAAAGCCTTCGAGAAAGCAGCCAAGGACCATATAGATCAGAAGGATGACCGCGAGCGTGCCGTAGACGCCAAGATGGAGGGCGGCAAGCGCCTCGCCCACCACGGTTGGAATGTGGCTCAGCGCGAGAAATGGGTTGATCAAGTGGGCCGAGATCAGAATGAGCATCACTGTGGCTGTGGTCACGACACTGTCGCGGCCTGCTTCGCGGATGGCGGCGAGGGTGAGTTGGCGGGTGATCATGCCATAAAGAATGACAAGCCCTGCGCCGACACCTGCCGCCTCTACCGGGCTGAAGAAGCCGCCATAAATGCCACCGATTGTGACCAGCACAACGGAGATGATGGGGATGGCGCCCAGCATGGCATGCGCTTTTTCTGACCAACTGGTGATCGGGCCGCGCGGGCCAAGTTCGGGTTTGATCCAGCACAGGATTGCGATCACGAGAAGAAAGGCCATCAAGAGCAGAATGCCGGGAAGCACCCCCGCAAGGAAAAGACGACCGATGCTTTGCTCGGTCAAAATGGCGTAGATCACGAAGCCCGTAGAGGGCGGAATGAGGATACCCAGAGTGCCGCCCGCGGCGACAACGCCTGTGGAAAGGCGGGTGTCATAGTTGAAGCGGTCCATTTGGGCGAGGCTGACTTTGCCCATGGTGAGGGCAGAAGCCACCGACGAGCCGGAGAGCGCAGCAAAGCCGCCGCACCCGATGACCGTCGCCGAGGCCAACCCGCCACGAATGCGGCCGACAACGGCATAGGCGGCATCGTAGAGTTTACTGCTCATGCCCGTCGCAGAAGCAACATTGCCCATCAAGATGAAGAGCGGCACGACGATCAGTTCCGGGTTGGAAGCAAGGGTAAAGGTTTCGGACGCGAGCAGGCCCATCGCGGCATTCCAGCCATTGAGCACCCAGATGCCAATAAAGCCGACAAGGAACATGGCGAAGGCGACGGGAATACGAACAATGAGAAGCACAAGCAGCACTGCGATGCCGATCAGGCCAATTGTGCCTTCAGTCATGGTTATCTCCGCAGGTCGCGGCGCACATCGTGCCGCGCAAAGGTCATTTCAATGGCGCGCAACAGCATGCCAAAGGCGGTGAGCAGGGAAAAGCCGCATAGCCCCCATTGGAACCACGCTTTGGGCCACCGCAAGAGGTTGGTGGAGAGGTTGAGCATGAGGCTCAGTTTGGCGCTCTCCCAGACAGCATAGGCGATCATGACAAAGATCAACGCACCGAGCAGTGCAGAAAAGATATCGATCGCGCGATTAAGCCAATCAGGGAAGCGGTGCTCCAGCAAGTCGACACCAATATGCCCGCCATTGCGATCGCAAAGAGCCATGCCGCCAAAGACGACGATGACCAGAACCATGGTTTCGATATCTTGGGATCCGTAAAGCGGCGATCCAAAGCCGCGGCCGATGACATCGGCGAGGATCACAGCCACCTCGATGAAAAGGCCCACAATCCCAATAGTTGCGGACAGGCCGATCAGCCTGTCCGCCAAGTTTCGGATGAAACCCACTCAGTTGCCCTGCATTTTGGCCAGCGTCGCTTCGCCACCAACAGAGGCCACGTATTTGTTCACCACATCTGCCACGGCGGCAGAGAAGGCCGCGGCCTCGTCTGCGGTCAAGTCCACAATGGTGTTGTCGGCACTTGCGCGCGCGGTTTCGAGCGCTGCGTTTGCGGTGACGTTCCAAGCGTCTTCTGCAGACTTGGACAGCGCCGCGCCTGCGATGGCGTCAATCGCCGCCTTTTGCTCGGCAGGCAGGCCATCGTATTTGGCGGCGGTCATTACAGCGTAGAACGAGCCGCGACCAATATTGGCGCCCAGAGTGAAACTGCTGGCCACTTCGTCGAGTTTGAAGTCAGAGAGCGTTGAGGCGCCTGTGATCACGCCATCGATCAGGCCTGTTTGCAGGGCGTTGTAGACTTGGTTGATCGGCATCTGCACGGGGGTTGCCCCCAAGGCGGTGGCGACTTCGGCCATGGTGGCACCTGCGACGCGCATCTTCAGGCCTGCGAGATCGGCAGGTGCTTTGATCACTTTGTCTTTCATGATGAAGATATTGGGTTCCGACGTCCAAAGAGCGAGGGGCTTTGTGGCGGGGAACTCGGCTGCGATATCGTCATAAGCGCGCCAGATGGCCTCATAGCCGGGCATATCGAGCGGAATGGCGTTTGGCAGTTCGACGACCATCGTCTTGCCAAATTGCGACGAGGTATAGCCGGGCAGACCCCAAGCAATGTCAGCCACACCTTGCACGGCGCGGACATATTGCTCGGCGGGACCAGCGCCCAGCTCGCCACCGTGATAGCCACGCACCGTGAGCGCACCGCCTGTGGCGTCGGAGAGGGACTTGTTGAGCACCTCGATCACCGAGGCATTGATGGTGTGGAACGGAGGCGTGAAATTGGCGAATTTCAGCTCCTCGGCTTGGGCGGCAATAGCTGAGGTAACAGCCAGAACAGCGCCAGCAAAAACATGTTTCAGGTTCATGTGATCCTCCCAGGTCACGGCGCCCGATAGATGCGGGGCCTCGTTGAACATGCGGGGCAGAGTATTGCACCCCTGCCCCGCACCCTATTCTATTCTTAAGTTCGCACTATAAGCGCAGGCTATTAGCCCTGCTTTGTACGCCAGCTGTCCGCATAGCTTTCACGGGCTTGGGCCGCGTAAGGCGTCGGCGATACCCGAACGCGGATTTCGGTCTGTTGGTGGGGTTCGGTGGAGGTTTTGCCGGACGTTTCTGGCTCGCCCCACTTCATGGTGAGCACTTCGCCCACTTCCACGTCTTGCGACACGACGCCCAGCGACAAGAGCGAACGCTCGTTCCAGGAATAGCCGTTGAACATCGACATCCCGACCATCTTGCCATCGCGCATCACCATATCGGCGGAGGAAGAGGCGTAGTTTGGTTGTGGGAAGTCGATCCACTTGTAGGGCGTGCCCTGCTCAAAGGCAGAGGCGATGACCTTGAGCACATCGTCACGGTTCCACTCGAACGTGACCTTCTTGCGGTTCTTCGGGCTGCCTTTCATTGCGGTCAGTGCCGCTTTTCCGATAAAGTCGTCTTTCTTCCAGCCGATGTAGAAGCCGTAGCCCAGTTCGAAGGGGTTAACGTAATAGTCTTCGATGTTTTTCGACACGAAGCTGCCACCAATCGCGCCTGCGGCTTCGTACATGTCGGCACCGAGCCAATCGCGGTAGTCCTTGAGCATGCCATCGCCCGTGTAGATGCCGGGCAGCGGCGAGGGAATCCAACCCGATTCCAGCGTGTTGGTAGAATAGGCGCGGCTGCCGCATTGGACGAGGTTGACGCCTGCGTCGCGGGCGGCTTGGAGAATGGTGGAGAGGATATAGTCTTTATCTTTATAAGGGCCCCAGACTTCGAGACCGGGTGCGCCCGACATACCATGACGCAGCGCTTGGACTTTTTTCGAGCCGATGTTGATCCAATCGACGCAGAAGAAGGGGATTTCCGGGATCGGACCGCCGTTCATCTTTTCAAACACCTTGGGCGCGTCTGGGCCTTGGATCTGGAAGCGGTAGTGCTCGCGCAGCACGCGCTCACCCTCGGGGCGCGAAGGAGAGCGGGGATCGTAGCGCAGGCGGACGTTCCATTTGCCATAAGCCGCGCAGAACATCAGCCAGTTTGACGTGGGCGCGCGACCAACGAGGACATATTTATCCTCCCGCTCGCGGAAGATGATGTGGTCGCCGATGACATGGCCATTCGGCGTAACAGGCACAAAGTGCTTGGCACGGTTCAGGTCGAAATTGGCAAAGCTGTTAATGCCATGATGCGATAGAAATTCTGTCGCTTGCGGACCTTCGATGATGATTTCATCCATATGGTGCGACTGATCGAACAGCACGGCAGAGTCGCGCCATGCGGCTTGCTCGTTACGCCAGTTTTGAAACTCAGGTGCAACGACGGGATAGACATACATTCCCGCCTTAGAGGCGCGCAGCATATCCACGGGGTTGCCGTGTTGGGTCATCAGATCTGAAAGGCTCGGCATTTTTACTCCTCCTGGGTCAATCAAGCAGCGGTGACGAGGGACAGCCCCGGCACCCGTTCGGCCAATGCGGGATCGCCCCGCATGACAAATTCCAAATTCTCCCGCGCAAGGCGGGCGTGCTCACGCGCGAGCGCTTCGGCTCGCGCTCCTTCCCGATGCGTAATCGCATCAAGGATTTGACGATGCTGACGCTGGGCGCGGCGCAATGACGCCTGAAAGTCAGCCAAAAATTCTTGGCCCTGCAAAAAGGCGCTGGGCGAGGCAAGGGGCAAGCGAACCATGCGTTCTGTTTCACGCTCAATGACTGGCGAGCCAGACGCCCGGGCCAGCAGGCTATGAAAGCGGGCATTCTCCCGCACATACGTGTCGAAATCCACGTCCGTGGTCTCGCCGGCAGCAATGTCGAGACGCGCGAGCACAGCGTTCATCTCGACGAGGATGTCCGGCGCAGCGCCGCGCTCTGCCGCAAGGCGCGCGGCTGTCCCCTCCAGAACGCCGCGCAATTCGATCGAATCGATCACATCATTGACGGTAAACCGAACCACCCGACAACCACCCGCCTCGAGGCGCTCCAAGAGACCTTCTGCAATCAGTTTGTCCATGGCCTGACGCAGCGGGGTGCGAGAAATGCCTAAGCGATCTGCAAGTGCTGTTTCGGGAAGGCGGCTATTGGCTTCGAACTCGCCACTCAAGACAAGTGAACGCAGGCCCTGCAACGCCTTCTCGAACTGGCTTGGACGATCAACTTCTGGCACAGACTTCCTCCCCAGGGTCTTGCCCGCCCCAAGAGGCGTGGTGGGCAGACCATATTCTGTATACAATAAGGCTGTCAATTGCGGATTTTATGCGCGCTACGGGGAGTATTACCCTATTTCTGTATACAACTACGCGACAGTCCGAATAAAGAAAAACGGCGCCCCATCTCTGGCGCGCCGCTCATCTGGTCATCCACAACTGGCTGTGGTGTGTTTATCAGAAGTCGAGATTCTCCACATTCAACGCATTTTGCTGAATGAACTCTCGACGAGGCTCCACGACATCCCCCATGAGTTTGGTGAAAAGGTCGTCGGCCTCGACCATGTCATTGACGCGGACTTGCAACAGCGTGCGCGCCTCTGGGTCGAGCGTGGTTTCCCAAAGCTGCTCCGGGTTCATCTCGCCCAAGCCTTTATAGCGCTGAAGCGACAGACCCTTTTCGCCCTCTTTCAAAATCGCATCGAGCAAATCGAGCGGGCCATGAATGGGTTGCACCCGATCCTTGCGAACCAGTGTCGCGGTCTTGGCGTAGACTTCGCGCAATGCCGGGGTCAATTGACCCAGCTTACGTGCCTCGCCAGACCGCAGCGCCGGACCATCCAGCGAACGCAACTCTTCAACCCCACGCAGAACACGCGAGAGGCGAATGCCGTGATCTTGCGTGATCCGCCCCGACCAGCCTTTTTCATATTCAAGCGCGATGAGGTCGAGACGCTGCGCTACGTCATCCGCCACGCCTTGCAAATCGGCATCTGCGCGCCCTTGCATAAAGGCGCCGGCAATGGCGGCCTGCTCGAGAATGTGGCGAGGATAATGCGTTGGAAATGCAGCTAAAACGCGCTTGACGCTCCGCGCTTCTTCAACGACGCGACGCAAATCAGCACTGGCCATTTCCGCCCCGCTCCCCAGACGCAACACAGCGCCTTCGGTGCCTTGCTCGATAAGGTATTCATCGAGAGCGGGCTGGTCCTTGAGGTAAACTTCCGACTTTCCGCGCGCAACCTTAAAGAGAGGTGGCTGCGCGATATAGAGATAGCCGCCCTCAATAAGCTCGGGCATCTGACGATAGAAGAAGGTCAGCAACAGGGTGCGAATATGCGCGCCATCCACGTCAGCATCCGTCATGATGACGATCTTGTGGTAGCGCAATTTTGCGATGTTGAACTCGTCGCGGCCAATGCCAGTGCCCAGCGCCATCACAAGATTGCCAATCTCCTGACTGCCCAACATGCGGTCAAAACGCGCGCGCTCAACGTTGAGAATCTTGCCGCGCAACGGCAGGACGGCCTGCGTACGACGGTCGCGCCCAGTCTGAGCAGAGCCTCCCGCGCTATCACCCTCGACAAGGAAAACTTCCGTTTTTGAAGGATCCTTTTCTGAACAATCCTTGAGCTTTCCGGCCAGGAAATTCACGTCCAGAGCCGACTTGCGGCGAGTCAATTCCCGCGCCTTGCGGGCCGCCTCACGTGCCAAGGCGGCCTCGACGATCTTGCCAACGATGATCTTGGCGGCTTGCGGATTCTCCTCAAACCACTCCGCGAGCTTCTCGTTGACGAGGTTTTCCACCGCCGGACGCACTTCGGAGGAGACCAGCTTGTCCTTGGTCTGCGACGAGAACTTGGGATCAGGGACCTTGACCGACAAAACGCAGGTCAGGCCTTCACGCGCATCATCCCCGGTGAAGTCCACCTTCTCACGCTTGGCGATACCTTTGTCTTGCGCGTATTTGGTGATGGTCCGTGTCAGCGCAGCGCGCAGCCCTGCCAAATGGGTACCACCATCGCGCTGAGGAATGTTATTGGTGAAGGGCAACACGGTTTCGTGGTAGCTGTCGTTCCACCACATCGCGACCTCAACGCCAATCCCATTACGCTCGCCCAGCATATAGACGGGTGTCGGCATCACCGGAGACTTTGAGCGATCGAGATATTTGACGAACTCACGCACGCCACCATCATAAAAAAGCTCGGTCTTCAACGGGACGGCGGGGCGCTCATCTTCCAAAACGATCCGCACACCAGAGTTAAGGAATGCCAACTCTCGAAGACGCTTTTCCAAGACCTCAAAATGGAATTCGAGATTGGAAAATGTTCCTTCGGGAATGTTGGACTTTGCCGAAGCAAGAAACCGCACCTCTGTGCCCTTTTCGCCCGGCGCGGGACCGACCACGCGCACGTGCTCGACTGTTTCGCCATGCTCGAACCGGGCATAATATTCCTGATCATTGCGCCACACGCGCAACTCAAGCCACTCGGACAGCGCGTTCACCACCGAGACGCCCACGCCATGCAAACCGCCCGACACCTTATAGGCGTTCCCGCCCTCATCAGTGTTGTTGAACTTACCCCCGGCGTGCAGCTGCGTCATTATCACTTCAGCCGCAGAAACACCCTCTTCGCGGTGCATATCGACTGGGATACCCCGACCATTATCGCGCACGGAAACCGAGCTGTCGGCGTGAATTTTGACATGTACCAAAGTGGCATGCCCAGCCAAAGCTTCGTCGATCCCGTTATCGACAACCTCATAGACCATATGGTGCAAGCCCGAGCCATCGTCGGTGTCACCAATATACATGCCTGGACGTTTGCGAACGGCCTCTAAGCCCCTGAGAACTTTGATAGATTCTGCGCCGTATTCGCCCGGTTGCTTGGCTGTTTCTGCCATGTGTCGGAAACCCTTGATAGTGTTCACGACTTATAACGGTCAGGGGGGTCATTGTCACCCCTGAGACACAATATTTAGCGTCAGAGAAAGGGGATCATAAAGGCCACCACAATCAACATTCCACCCGAGATCTTATTGAGCCGACCAATTGCTGCCGGGCTCTGCAAAAGTCGCCGCGCGCGGTCAAGAAACAGCGCCAAACCGAGGTTTCCCAACATTGGCACAAAGGCTGAAATCGTGATGATCGCGCCCACATCTACCCATGTCAGATGCGCCAAATCAAAAAAGCCGGGCAAGGCCCCCATATAGAACAAAATCGCCTTTGGATTGCCAATCACCGCCGCCAACCCAACAGTAAACCCTGCCACTAGGCCGGGGCGCGTCAAACGGCTTACCTTTCCGGGCGTTTCGGCGGCTTTACGGATCAAGCCGATCCCCATGACAAGGAAAATTCCCGACGCAACCCAGCGCAGCATGCTTAGAAAGTCCCCATAAATACTCTCGATCCAGGTCAGCCCCAAGATCGCCGCCAAGGGCCAGATCATATCCCCCAAAGCCACGCCAATTGCCAAAGGCCAGGCTGCCGAAAACCCACCGGAAATGGCCCGAGCAGTCAGCGCGACCCATACTGGACCGGGCACCACCCAAAGCGCCGCCATGCCGCCCGCATAAACCAGCAATTGCCAAAACGTGACGGACATAATCTCTCTCCCACCGATGCCGCCTCATACGCCCGCATCGGCTTGGGCGCCACTGAACTTTCTCGTTGCAAAAATATCCCGGGTGAGCCCGAAGGGCGGGGGCAGAGCCCCCTACACGGGTTTTAAAGGGCCTTGCGTCGCCTGCGACAGACCCGCGTTTTCCGTCACCTCACAGCCTTGAGCACGGGCCCCGAGTTCTGAAAATAATTCTGGCCCTGTCCCGGTCATAAACGCTTGTGCGCCAAGCGCGCAGATCTCGTCGTAAAGCGCGGCTCGGCGTGTGGCGTCCAGATGGGCGGCCACCTCATCAAGCAGCAAGATCGGAGGAGTTCCTGTGTCGGCTTGCAGGGCGCGCGCATTGGCGAGCAACAGCGAGAGGAGGAGTGCCTTTTGCTCGCCAGTAGAACAATCGGACGCGGGCAGGCCCTTGGCCGCATATCGGCCCAGCATGTCGCTGCGGTGCGGGCCAATCAGGGTACGCCCGGCCGCAAGATCCCGTTGGCGACCCTCATTGAGAGCGGTGCGAAATTCTTCGGTCGTTGCCGGCATCTCCCCTTCCGACTGCACCAGCGCTAGGTCTGCTACGGGGAATGCTGTTTCAGCCCCGTCTTGTGCCGCGAGGATACGCTCAAGAGCCCGGAGACGGTTGTTGTGTAGCAGCGCGCCCGCATCAGCCAATTGCATCTCGAGCGCTGTGTACCAAAACCCGTCTCGGACTTGATCCTTGAGAAGGCGATTGCGCTCGCGCATGGCTTTTTCATAAGTCAGTGCGGCTTCGGCATGAGACGGGGTGAAAGATAGCGTGATGCGATCGAGAAAACGCCGACGTCCGTCTGCCCCTTCGATCCACAAGCGATCCATTGCCGGAATAAGCCAAAGCACTCGTAAAAGTTCGCCCAATGCGGTTTGAGGCGTAGATTTTCCGTCGATCCGCACCGTGCGGGCGGCACCGTTTTCGCTTGAGGTTTCGACTTCGCGCGGCGCTTGCGGTGTGGCCAAGGTGGCATGCACCTTCCATGACGTCTCGGAGGGCCGCCGCGCCATATCTTCCGCCGCCGCGCGACGCAGACCGCGACCGGGAGAAAGGAGCGAGATGGCTTCCAATATCGAGGTTTTGCCCGCGCCATTTGGCCCCCAGATAGCAAGGGGGCGACCATCGAGCGTCAATCGCGCAGTCGGATGGCTGCGAAATTGCGAAAGTGTTAGTGAAGAGAGGTGAACTGCCGTCACGGCTCCCGTCATACCCGCATGGGCATGACGACGTAGACAGCGCTTGTATCGTTACCTTCGCGCATCAGGGTCGGGTCGCCGGCCGAGTTGAAGAGGAACACGGCATTTTCGCGGTCCACTTGGCTGGCGATTTCGAGGAGGTATTTGGCGTTGAAGCCAATCTCCAGACGCTCGTCGGCATAGGCCACGGCCAGCTCTTCCTCGGCGGCACCGCTGTCAGGTGCGTTGACGGAGAGGATCAGACGATCTTCGTCGAGTGAGAGTTTCACGGCGCGCGAGCGCTCGGAGGAAACCGTGGCCACACGGTCAACGGCGGCGGCGAAATCCTTGGCGTCGACTTCTAGGCGGCGGGTGTTCCCTTGGGGGATCACTCGCGAATAATCCGGGAAGGTTCCATCGATGACTTTTGAGGTCAGGGTGACGCCGGGTGTCGCAAAGCGGATTTTCGTCTCGGAGACGGATACTGCGATCGTGGCCTCATCATCATCAAGTAGTTTCCGCAATTCGCCCACGGTTTTACGCGGCACGATCACGCCGGGCATGCCTGCGGCGCCCTCTGGCAAGTCGGCGTCGATCCGCGCCAAACGGTGGCCATCGGTGGCGACGGCCCGCAGCACGCGTGCGCCATCAGAGTCTGAGACGTGAAAGTAAACGCCATTCAGATAATAGCGGGTTTCTTCGGTAGAAATGGCGAATTTCGATTTATCGAAAAGGCGGCGCAGCACTGGTGCGGGAGCCGAGAAGTTCGCCGCATATTCGGAATTCGCCATCACCGGAAAATCTTCTTTTGGCAGGGTGGCGAGATTGAAATTCGAGCGGCCCGCCGAGACTGCAAGACGGCCTGCGGTGCCATCGTCAGCCAACGTGACCAGCGCCCCATCGGGAAGTTTGCGGACAATTTCATGCAGCGTTACGGCGGAAACCGTCGTGGACCCTGCCCGCTCGACCATGGCAGGCGCACGATCGACGACTTCGATATCGAGGTCTGTGGCGCGGAATTGCACCGAATTTCCGTCGGCCTCGATCAGCACATTGGCGAGGATCGGGATCGTGTTACGACGTTCCACAACCGATTGTGCCTGTGCTACTGCTTTGAGCAGCGCGCCGCGTTCGATGCTGAGTCTCATGCCACTGGCTCCTGTCCCTGCTCCGTGTCGTCCCGAAGCAATTCAACGATGCGCCGGGATCGGCAAGGTATCCAATCCAGGCGCGCAGACAAGGGTTATCTGGCGATTAATGCTGGATTTAAAGCGAAATGCTGCATCTTGGGTCTGGAAGCAGGCCCAATCCTGATTTAGTCTTCCAGTGCGCGGCGCAGGAGTTCGAGATCCTCGGCGATTTGGCCGTCTGTGACCTTCAGCTCTTCAATGCGGCGCACTCCATGCATCACGGTGGTGTGATCACGGCCACCAAAGCGACGGCCGATTTCCGGCAGGCTGCGGGAGGTGAGTTGCTTGCACAAATACATCGCCATCTGCCGCGGCCGCGCATAGGTGCGAAGACGCTTCGGACCAATCATGTCGGAGAGACGGATATTGTAGTGATCCGCCACGCGACGCTGAATTTCTTCAACTGTCAGCTTGCGCTCGGAGGCGCGCAGGATATCGGCCAAGCAATCTTGGGTCAGCTCCATCGTGATTTCGCGCCCGACCAGCGAGGCAAAGGCAAAAAGACGCGTTAGGGCGCCTTCGAGCACGCGCACGTTGGTGGAGATGCGATGTGCGAGAAACTCCAAGATGCCGTCGGTGATCACGAGCCCGGGATATTGCGCGCGATACATCTCAACCTTGTTTTGCAAGATGCCCAAGCGCAATTCGTAGTCAGTGGGATGAAGGTCGACCACCAAGCCACATTGCAGGCGCGACTTGATTCGCTCTTCGAGGTCCTTGATTTCACCGGGTGCGCGGTCAGCAGAGATGATGATCTGTTTGTTCTGATCAACCAGCGCATTGAAGGTGTGAAAAAACTCTTCCTGCGTTGAATCCTTGCCGGCGATAAACTGCACGTCATCGACCATGAGCACATCTACCGAGCGGAAGATCTGCTTGAAGTCAATCATCCGGCGCTCACGCAGGGCTTGAACGAAGCGATACATGAATTGTTCTGCCGAAAGGTAGACGACATTCAAATCAGGCCGACGCGCGCGCAGCTCATGGGCAATCGCGTGCATCAAGTGGGTTTTACCCAATCCGACGCCCCCATAGAGAAACAGCGGATTGAAGGTAACCGGACCACCTTCAGCGACACGACGGGCCGCCGCATGCGCCAACTCGTTTGGCTTGCCAACGACAAAAGTGTCAAACGTGAAGCGCGTATCAAGCGGCGCACCGGGCAGTTGCTCGTCGACAGGGCGGGCTTTGGCGCCCTCGGCGGTGCGTTCCGTGTTGCGCGGCGCAGCTCGTGTCGAGGTCGAGAAGGCGTCATCCGAGGAACGCGCATTGACGGGCACGTTGACTGGCGCATTGGCAGACGCGCCCACATGAAACTGCACCCGACGCACAACAGCGCCCGCACGGCTAAGTTCATGGAGAATCAGATCACCGAAATTCTGCGAAACGTAATTGCCAATGAAGACTGTAGGGACATGAAAAGTAGCAACACCTTCAGCGATGTTTGCGAAACGCAGGGGCTCGATCCAGCTTTGAAAATTATGCTTACCGACAGTCTTGAGCAGAGTGTCGCGCAGCGCGCCCCATTGTTCTTGAGTCATAGTCCCCGTTTCCATTTTTTTCTTCTTTAGGCAAAATAGCCGAGCCCGCACCAATACAAACACAACCTCCTGCGCCGCAGCTCCCTGATGCGGCAGTGGAAGGCAAACTTCCGAACCTTAGCGCGCCCTCCGCAACCCCAACCGACGCCCAGCTTGCGGGCCGCCCATCATAATCAGGTTACGCTGACATCGCGCAAAACATGGGGTCACAAACACCACTTAACACGGCTTAACGGCCTCCATTGCGAGCCTTCACAAAAGGCTGCAGGAAGACTGAACTGCATGTTTTCCCCCAAGGCGAGGCGACTCGCAGGGAGAAATTAGCAAGGCGCAGAGGGCAGTCGCAACTGAACTATGCGCTTGACTCGGGTGCGGGTGAAAAAGAATCTCTGGGCCCTCAGCAAGCCCTTGGAAAACAAGAAAAGCGCCGCGAGCGAACGCGACGCCTTGCATGCAATGTGAGGGAGATCAGGCCTGACCGAGCGTCTTTACGCGGTGGGACAGGCGCGACATCTTGCGCGATGCGGTGTTTTTATGCAGCACACCTTTGGTGACGCCGCGCATCAATTCAGGCTGGGCTGCCTGCAGAGCGGCGGCAGCAGCAACTTGATCGCCCGACGCGATTGCCTCTTCGACTTTCCGCAGGAAGGTGCGGATACGCGAGCGGCGCGCCTTGTTTACGGCGAAGCGCTTTTCGGACTGGCGGGCGCGTTTTGCGGATTGGGTGGTGTTTGCCATGGTGGTGATCCTTTAGTCAGGTCTTGAGCGTTACAATATCTATAGCGCGGGAAGTCCCGACTCCGGGTTCATTACCGGACGAATCTGGCCAAAGCGGGCCTCACACGCATGTCTGGCGGTGCTCTTACGGGAAGAAACGCCAAAAGGGAAGCGGGAATCGCACCCGCTTCGCCTGTGTTTTCAGCGGTCGCGGAATTGCGGGCTGCGTTTTTCGGTGAAGGCAGACATGCCTTCCTTCTGATCTTCGGTGGCAAAGAGCGAATGGAACACGCGGCGCTCGAAAAGCAGACCTTCGCGCAGAGTGGTCTCATAAGCGCGATTGACCGATTCCTTGATCGCCATCGTGGTGATCATGGATTTTTCAGAAATCTTCTTGGCCGCAGCCATGGCTTCTTTCATCAAATCCTTAGCCGGCACGATGCGCGACACGAGGCCAGACCGCTCGGCCTCTTCGGCATCCATGAAACGGCCCGTGAGGTTCATGTCCATGGCTTTGGATTTGCCAATAAACCGGGTCAGGCGCTGAGTGCCACCAAGACCAGCCATGACGCCGATATTGATCTCCGGCTGGCCAAACTTTGCGGTGTCAGACGCAATGATGAAATCGCACAGCATCGCCAACTCGCAGCCGCCGCCCAGTGCATAGCCTGAAACCGCTGCAATCACGGGTTTGCGAACCCGCGACATGGCTTCTGTTTGCGGGGTGAAGAGGTCTTCGAAGAAGACGTCGGTATAGGATTTGTCTGTCATCATCTTGATATCGGCCCCGGCCGCAAAGGCCTTTTCATTGCCGGTCAAAATGATGCAACGCACCTTTTCGTTTTGTTGGGCCGCCGTGAAGGCATCCGCAAGTTCAGTCAAAACCTGATCGTTCAACGCATTGAGCGCCTCGGGGCGGTTCAAGCGGATCAGGGCGACGTAATCTTCCACTTCGACGATGATCGTCTCGTAGGCCATATCGGTTGCCTTTTCTTGGTTGGTCGTGGTTGCCTGATTACCCGATTGTCACAGGCGATCAAGTCTTGACTCGTTCAGGCTTGGCAGGAAGGGCAATAGAAGGTGGAGCGGCCCGACTGAACAATGCGCGCGATTGTGCCGATACAGTTGGGGGCCCGGCACGGCGCATCCTCGCGGCCATAGACATCGAAGGAATGCTGGAAATATCCAAGCTCGCCATCGGCTTGGCGGTAGTCCTTGAGCGAAGAGCCACCAGCGTCTATCGCCTCTGAAAGCACCGCGCGAATGATCGGCACCAGCGCGCGCGCCTTTGCCATAGAGACATCTTGTGCGAGACACATGGGCGAAAGACGCGCGCGAAAAAGTGTCTCACAGACGTAAATATTTCCCAAGCCCGACACGAGATGCTGATCAAGAAGCACTGTCTTGATCGGGGACTTGCGGCCTTTTAGCCCTGCTTGCAGATAGGCTTCGTCAAAAGCATTGCCCAAGGGCTCGGGCCCCAAGACAGCCAAAAGTGGATGAGCCTCGGCGGTGCGCGTTGGCAAAAGGTCCATAGCGCCAAAACGACGAGGGTCGTTGAACGTAATCCGCGCGCCATGATCCATATGAAGCACCACATGGTCATGCTTTTGCGGCGCTTGGTGATCTTGGATGTAGCTGCCGATCTGAACGCCAGAGACCAACATTCGCCCTGACATGCCCAAATGGATCAAGAGCGTCTCGCCCCGGTCGAGATCGACAAGGATATATTTCGAGCGTCGCCGCAAGCCCAACACGCGCGCACCTGTCAGACGCTCGGCCATGCCAGCCGGGAAGGGCCAGCGTAGGCCTTCGCGATTCACTTCGGCCTTTGCGATGATCTGACCGGTCATCGCAGGCTCCAGCCCGCGGCGGACAGTCTCAACCTCGGGTAATTCAGGCATTTGGCATATCCTTTTGACAGAAGGGCGCATTGCGGCGCCGGGCTGGCGCCCTATAAGAAGAGCGGAGTGCAAAGGACAGCAAGACTTATGCAGGACAATTCCGAGAAAACCACGCATTTCGGCTTTAAAGATATCCCCGAGGCCGAAAAGGCCAGTCGGGTGCAAGGGGTCTTTGGCTCAGTTGCGTCGAAATATGACATCATGAACGACGTGATGAGCATGGGCATCCACCGTATCTGGAAAGATGCGATGATGGATTGGCTGGCCCCGCGCCCTGACACCCGGCTATTGGATGTGGCGGGCGGCACAGGCGATGTTTCGTTCCGCTATCTGGCCCGAGCCGGCCGCGCTCATGCCACAGTGCTTGATCTGACCGAGCCAATGCTGGTGGAGGGCCGCAAACGCGCTGAGGCCGACCAGATGGCAAGCAGCCTTGATTGGGTGGTTGGCGACGCGATGGCGCTGCCTTTTGCTGCCAACACCTTTGACGTCTATACGATTTCTTTCGGCATTCGAAACGTGACCCGCCCCCAAGACGCATTGAACGAAGCCTACCGCGTGCTCAAGCCCGGTGGTCGGCTGATGGTGCTCGAATTCAGCCAAATCCCGAATGAGATGATGCAAAAGGCGTATGACCTGTATTCCTTCAACGTGATTCCGCGCATGGGCCAAGCCATTGCCGGAGATCGCGACAGCTATCAGTATCTGGTGGAATCGATCCGCAAATTTCCCAATCAGGAAACGTTTCTTGGAATGGTAAAGGCGGCGGGATTCTCTCAGGCTAGCTATCGCAATCTGTCGATGGGCATTGCTTGCCTTCACTCTGGCTGGAAGATCTGAGATGCGCGGACCGCATAACCTTTGGCGGTTGATCCGCACAGGCGCCACATTGGAACGCACCGGCGCGATGGGGGTGGTGCTTGATGCTTTTGGTGCGCCACGGATCACACGCGTGGTGCTGCGCGCTATGGTTTGGCCGTTTCGTTGGCTTGGTATCAAGGGCGACATTACAATGCCGCCCGCCACACGTGCGCTTACGGCGCTTGGTCCTGCTTATATCAAATTTGGACAAGTCCTCTCGACACGCCCGGATGTGGTGGGCGATGAGCTGGCAAATCAGCTGCGCGTTTTACAAGATAAACTGCCGCCATTCTCCCTTGATAAGGCGAAGGCCACGATCCAAGCCGAACTGGACCAGCCATGGGACGCGATTTTCTCTGAGATCAGCGAACCCGTCGCCGCCGCATCAATCGCTCAGGTGCATAAGGCACGGTTGTTGGACAGTGGCGAATGGGTGGCTGTCAAAGTGCTGCGTCCCGGAATCGAGCGGGCCTTTCGCAAAGACATTGACGCTTTCTATCTCGCCGCGTGGCTCATAGAGCATCTGCCCGGCGGCAAGCGCCTGCGCCCCCAAGACGTGATCACGCATTTTGAAGGCGTTGTTTTGGGAGAGTTGGACTTGCGGCTTGAAAGCGCGTCTGCCTCCGAGTTTGCCGCAAACACGGCCAAGGACGAAGGATTCACCCTGCCGCAAATCAAGTGGCGTCATTCCGGTCGGCGGGTGATGACGCTAGGCTGGGCTGACGGCGCACCTATGGGCGACAATGCGGCGATTGATGCCGCAGGCCATGACCGCGCCAAACTGGGTGAACGGGTGCTGCAACTTTTCTTGATGCATGCGCTGCGCGACGGATATTTCCACGCCGATATGCACCAAGGCAATCTTAAGGTGGCCGAGAATGGCGATATCATCGCCTATGACTTTGGGATCATGGGTTATATCGACGAATATACCCGACGGGTTTATGCCGAGATCCTCTATGGCTTCATTCGGCGCGACTACAAACGCGTCGCAGAAGTGCATTTTGAGGCAGGCTATGTGCCAGCCAATCGCGACGTTGATGAGTTTGCGCGTGCCCTGCGAGCCGTGGGGGAGCCGATTTTCGGGATGGATGCTTCCCACATTTCGATGGGCCGATTGCTGAGTTATCTCTTTGAAGTGACGGAACGTTTTGGCATGGAAACGCGAACCGAGCTGATTTTGCTGCAACGCACCATGGTGGTAGTGGAAGGGGTTGCCCGATCGCTTAACCCGCAGATCAATATCTGGGAGGTTGCCCGGCCCGTGGTGGAAGATTACATCACCCGCTCAATTGGGCCGCGCGCGATCCTCACAGACCTCGGTCGCACGTTGCGCGTTTTGGGTCGGTTCGGGCCGCGACTTCCCGGGCTGGTCGAGGCCGCTTTGGTGCGCCAATCAACACCCGAGACGCCCGAACAGCCTCATAATGGGCGCAAAATATTAGGCGCTGGATTGATTGGTGTGGTCTTGGGAGCTGGGCTGGCGCTGAGCGCCTTGCTGCTTAGCTAAGACGCGCGCATTCGAGGGCTGCGGCTTGCATATAGGCCTTGGCGCTCTCCGCAGATGCATGAGCGGCTTTCCACGTGCAATAGGCCGCCATGAGCCAGTGATAGTGCGGGCGAAGCAATGCAAGCCTATAGGCCGTTTCAGGGCAATCATACGCCGCGATCGTAATGGCCTCTTCCGCTTCGCTGAGCGGCGCGCCGCGATAAACCTGCTGCATCCCGGGTGACATAAACAGCGCAAGATCATGAACGGGATCGCCCACAGCAGGACATTGCCAATCAATCAACGTGGCCTTCTGGCCCGAAACGATGAGATTACCGGGCACAGGGTCGCCATGCAAAAACGCCTGCCGGCCCATTGGCAACGCGACCGAGGGCGGTGCCAAGGCGTGCAAATCTCTCGCGTGATTTGAAGCGACTTTGGCAAGAATAGACTCGGTTATTTCCCGTAAAGCGACGTTTGCGGGTGCTTTTGGCAGCGCTTCTGGCACGGGGAGCGCATGCAAGCCGCGTAACAGACGCCCAACCATTGCCGGGTCTTTGCGCCACGGATGGCCCGGCACATGGTCATAAGCGATCCACGCGCCTTCCGGCAGGTGTCCCTGCGCGCGCAATCTCGGCGCGAGGGCAGCCGGGGCCAATACTTGCAGACATGCGGCTTCGGCAGCGGCATCGTTTGCGAAGAGCGGATTTGGCGGATCGGTGATGTATAGCTTGACGACGAGGTTTGACGGCGTGCGCCAAAGCCGATTGGTTTGGCCGCCCTCCTGCGCGCACCACAGCTCGCCGGGCGCACTCAGACAGCCCAGTGCGGCGCGTAAGCTTGGAGGCGGGAGAAGACGCAACATTTGATCCGTCGCAGTTGGCATGCGCGGCGGACGCTAGGCGAGGCGGCTGCAAGACGCAACTCTCAGAGCGCAGGCTTACGGATGCCGGAAATCAAGTCTGCCGAGATCTCTGCGCCCTCTTCGGTCACAAGAACTGTGGCGCCATTCTCCAAACGCGCTTCGACAAGCCGAGAATAGGATTGCACTGGGGTTTCCGCGAGGCTCGTCTCGCCCAGAAAGCTTTCGACGCTGAAAGTATAAAGCCCCGGCATCGCTGAAAGGCCAAAGTCATCCCGCCCCGTCCATTGCACATCGCTGGCGCTTGGATCCAGTGCGTGCCGTTGCACCTCGCGCCCGGATGAATCGCGCACAATCAAATCGGCGCGGTTGGCCGTGCGTTCGGGGGTTACCGAAAGAGGTATTGGCGTGTTCCCATCGAACGCGCGGGCGGCAGGGCTGAGCCCTTCCATTCCCACCCAACTCGACATCTGCGCTGGACTGCCCTTCTCTCGCCGCTTCGCCCCAAGCCTGCGCCACCCTGCCCATCGCAACGACGGACCAGATCACACAGCTGCACGACTCGGGAGTGCTGTTTAACAAACGTATCCGGCGCACATGCTGACACAGACCACCTCACGACCAGCATTAACGCCCTAACATCCCCACGCTGCATCGCTTAACGTTCTCCCAAACCAAACGGAGTTCCCCATGCGCCCAGCCGGACGAGCCGAAACAGAGTCGCTCTATTTCTCCTATCCGCATTTCGACGCGCCCCAAGATCGCGCCTCACTCCCAGTGTCGGCGCCTGTGGCCATTGTGGGCGCAGGCCCAATTGGCATGACAGCCGCGCTCGGCTTGGCCCGCGAAGGTATCCGCTCTGTCGTCTTTGATACCAAAGCCACCTTCAACGACGGCAGCCGCGCCATCTGCATTGCCCGCCAAAGCTTCCACATTCTCAACCAAATCGGGGCCATCGCGCCCTTTATGGAAAAGGCGCTTGGTTGGACAACCGGGCGCAGCTTTTATCGCGGGCGCCAAATTCTGGAATTTCATATGCCAGACAGCCCGGCGGAAAAATTCCGTCCGATGTATAATCTCCAGCAGCAGTATATTGAACAGTTTCTCTGGCAAGCCGTTCAAAACGAGCCATTGATTGATCTGCGTTGGCAAAGCACCATCACCGATGTGGCGGATGTCGGGAATGGCGTCACCCTGACCGTAACAGACCCGTCAGGCAGCTATCCTTTCACGGCCGATTGGGTGCTTGCCGCTGACGGGGCACGCAGCCCGCTGCGAAAAATTCGTGGCTTGCGCCTTAAGGGCGAGAATTACGAAGGCCGCTATGTCATCGCCGATGTGCAAATGCCACATGACTACCCCACGATCCGCCGCGCGCTGTTCGACCCAGATTGCCGCCGGGGCGGAACGATCCTCATTCACAAGCAGCCCGAAAATATCTGGCGCATCGACTACCAGCTTCGCGATGACGAAGATGAGACAGAGGCCTTAAGAGAAGAAACTGTGCGGGCCTCTGTCGCCGCTGTTTTGGCCGAGATCGGCTACGATGGACCATGGGATTTAGAGTGGTGGAGTGTCTACTCCGCCAATACGCTCGCCCTTGATGATTACCGCGATGGTCGCATCTTCTTCATCGGTGACAGCGCCCATATCGTACCGATTTTCGGCGTGCGCGGGCTCAATAATGGCCTCGCAGACGCGCATAACATCGCTTGGAAACTTGGCTGGGTCTTGCGCGGTGACGCGCCCGTCACTCTCCTTGATAGCTACAGCCCTGAACGGCGCGGTGCCACGCTCGATGTTTTTGCCAATGCGTCAAAATCTGCCCGCTTCATGACTCCGCCCACCGCGGGCTGGCAGCTCATGCGCGATGCCGCTCTTAACTTGGCGCTTGATCACCCTTTCGCGGGCCAGCTCGCCAATCCTCGCCAAATGACGCCCTACACCTATGCCGACAGTCCCCTCGTGACGAACGACGAGGGCTCGTGGTCGAAAACAGCACCATTGCCCGGTGCCGCTCTGCCCGATGCTATACTCGAAACCGGCCACCTTTCTGATCACTTGGGACAAGGCTTCACACTCCTCACTTTTGACCCTGAATTGGCCAAAAGCGTCGGGCATTTGCCAATCGGCACACTTACCCTCCCGGCCGACTCGCCAGCCGCACAAGTGCTCGGCGCCACAGCGCGCAGTGCGTTCCTCATCCGCCCCGACAGCCACATAGCCGCGCGCTGGTCACAGGCCACACCGTCCCAAATCGAAGCCGCTTTCACCAAATCCATCGGAGGGCCCCGCCCATGAGCGCTGCAAATATTGAAACGGTCTACGAGGCCCTTGCCCTCAAGCTTGATACGATCCCAACCAAGCAGCACCCGCTCTACCTCGCCAAACTGGCGCTCTTGTTGGCGCACGAGATCGACGACGCCCCAAAGGTGATCACGCAGCTCAACGCCGCCGCCCAAAACCTCTCCACCTGAACCGCGGCTTTCGCGCTGCCGCCAGAACCGGGACGTTCCTTAGTCGGCCTCCCTCTTGGCCCGAATACTCCGCCAAGACAGGCCAAGAACCCGTTACCGGCTATTCCCGATCTTGTCGGCAGCCTTAAAGATAAAGATCAAAATGATCATCAAAACGGCTTGCCCCATCACGTCGCCAAAGACATAGCCCAGCAAGATGACCAAGGGCGGTGTGTCGAAGTGCAACAGCGACAATCCCGCCGAATTTAGCAGCGAGGCACAAAAGCCAGCCGCCAGCATATTGCGCCACGAAAACCCTGTGAAGGACGCTTCGCGCTCACCCAAAATCGCCCGCACGAGCGATACCCCCAAGTAGCAGGCCAGTAGCGACACAAAACTACTGGCAAGGTGCAGCGGTTGATTTTGGCCATAAACCATCAAGAACCAACTAATGAGAGATCCCGGCACCAAATAAAAAAACCCTCTCCAACCAAAATAATAGAGGGTCAGGACTCTTGTGCCGTGAGGCAGAAAAAGCAGGCTGACGACCTAAGAAAGCTCAGGGGCCACCATCTTTTGAAGGGGTGTCACAAACCCTTCCATCAACGAATAGACAGCTACATAAGCAATTGTAATAACAACGAAACTCTCAAAAGACCAAGTCTGTCGATCTTGTTCCATTGGTATTATGTCCTTGTTTTTCGGGCTTTTTTAGTGGCCTTGCGCGGTCCAGATCGACGCGCTTGACACAAAATAGAATAAGCCGCCCTGAACGATTGCTCAAGGCGGCTTGGGAAAGCTGAAAAGTCTTAGTTCAATCACTCACACCCCTTAAGTATCACAATGATCCTTGATATCAATAATATTTTTCCATAATCATGAAGTTGATAGAGGGGTTCGTGCCTGTTATTGCTAGACCCTCGGCAAAACATCCAATCTTCAAGGGAAAAAATGCTTTCCAGGCTCGCGTCACTTCGATCGTTGCTTCATGAAATGGAGCAGGAAACCGGTTTGTCCGCCCTATCGCCGAGCCAGCGCGATTTAATCTATGCCGCGGAAAGTGTTGCAAGTGCGGACGGGGTCGCAGCCTTAAGCGATCTGCAATGCCACCCGCTCCTTAAAAATATGACCCGCCCAACCTTTTTCCGACATCTCTCTACGTTGGTCGACCAACAACTCTTGGTTCACATCGGGTCCGAGCGTTCTGGTCTCTACGAACTTGCCGTGCCACAAGACCCGCATCGCAAATAGCCCCTCACCCGCATCAACACATATAGGTATCGATTTTAATACTTGTGTTGCCTTGTTCTCGGGCGCATGGCTTCGAGACAATTCCCTTTCAAGGATAAGAAAATTGCGGGTCTTCGAATGTGCCGCATGTGGCCACAAACTTCGCTTCGGGGCCGCAAATTGTGGTAAATGCGATACGCCGACGCCGTTAAGAAACCGTATATGGACCTATGCCATAGCGGCACTTATTGCGCTCTTTCTCATTCTCCAGATCTTGGTGTTGCTCGACGGTTAAGACAGCGCGGCGCACCCCACATCCGCACAATCAAACCTGACAGAACAGCCCAGCAGAACAGCACTTCCGCTGCCTTGCAGGCATTTTTCCAACCGTCCTAGGGAAAAGTGGTGCCGCCGAAGGGTGTTTGGTTCCCCTTAAGGGCATCACATTTAGGCTAACACACTGTTTTTACTACATACACCGCACTGTTTTATCGTAATTGCCCAGACTTGGGTACGACCAGAGTGTTGACCACGCCTGTTACCACGCTTCCTGTTCCCGGGCATCGGGTTAATTTACACACAGGGCGGTTCTGCGTTTCAACTGCCTATAATTATCAATACGGAGAAATAAAAACTATACGATAACGTATGTTTATGAAAACTTAAGTTTCTGCTCTCTGGATGTATGGAGTTTCATCACAGCTCTATAGCCTTCATAGACTGGTACATTTGGTCCAGTGAGTACCCACTGCCATAGTTCTGGCCAACACTATCAGGTGCCCACCCACCGATTTGATCCACCATCTCTGTCGGACACCCACAAGCCCTCAGTCGGTCACGAATTGAATGCCTAAAGCTATGCATTGTGCAGCCTGCTGGCACGTATGGCTTAATCCATTTATTCAACGCTGCACTTGCCGAGTTTGCGTTAGCCTTCCCACCCTTGTTGTATCTAGGGAAGATGGGCTTATCAGGGAGGCACCCGTTGGCTATGGCACGCTGTGTTGCCCACAAAGATGCTCCCAGCAAAGGAACACGTCGCTCACTGCCATTAGTCTTTAATCGACGTAAGCTATTCGGCTTTACAACGATATGAGGAACATCGGTCTCAAGCTTTATGTCAGCAGCAAGTAGGCCAACAGCCTCTGCAAGCCGCAAACCCGTATCGCTTACCAGTGCGATCAACCAACGTGCTTCATCATCCTTTTCCATACAAAGTTGCTGCATCTTATGTATCGCAGAAACAGGAATGGGTTCACGCTTTGAAACGCCTGCGGTGCGATCATGATAAACCCTGGTGAACGGGTTCTTAATTTCCAATGCATGCTCAGAGATCACAAAGTTGAACACAGCCAGAACTGTGTTGAAGATACGGGTTATGCTGGAGCCTGCTAGACCCTTAGCAATCAAGTTGTCACGAAATGCCAGTGCATCTTTGCGGGTGTACTCGTGAAGTTGCTTCAAGCCACAAGCATCTATTAGGTAACCACAGCTTCTATGCACTGCTGAATGGAACGTCTTTGAACGCCCTGCCCCTCTTAGATGCAGATACGTGTCGACAGCTTCCTTCAGGCCAATACTTGATTGAGCCACCGCCGATGCTGTGACAGGAAGCAGTGCGTCAGAACCAGACCGGAGAAGACGCCTCCCAGGCAACTCAGCATGGGCAAGCCTCATGTGTGACCAATGTGCATCGAGTTTAGCTGAGAGCATTTGCGCTCGTGTCTTAGCGACAGAGGGCATCTTCGTGTTCAGCGCCTGTACGACCCTTTGGTAGCGATAATGATTCACTAGGTCAGTCGGAACCCGGCGTGAGAAATAGAAGTAGCCACTTCTGGTAAACGTATATGGGACTCTTTTGGTCTGCATTCTGGTCAACACTCTGGTCGTACCCAAGTCTGGGCAATTACGATAAAACAGTGTGTTGTCAGATAGTTACCACTATAAAGCAGGTGCTTTTAAGTGTGGCTCTGGTGCCGCTGAAGGGACTCGAACCCCCGACCCCATCATTACGAATGACGTGCTCTACCAGCTGAGCTACAGCGGCCTGGTGGAGGGGCTATAACATCGCCCCCCCGGCGGGAAAAGACCTATTTTTCACGCGCTTCGGCATCCAAAACTTCGGCGTCATCCACCACGTCATCAGCAACATCGCCTACGATCAAAGGCAAGACTTCCACCCCCGTTGGCGCACTCACCTTCGGCGCAGGCGGCGATTTCCACGACAGCGTATCGAAACCTTCGCAGGTCTCGCAAACAGGCACCCATTCCGTATGCACGGTCCCGCATACATCACAGACCCATTGCGGCCCTCTTGGTGCATTCAATGCCCGTGCCAGCCAGCCCTTGACCACCGCGTCACTGGCCCCGGTGCCGCGCTCTGCTGCCGCCATAATGGTCAATGCGCGGGCATCCGCATCTTTCTCCACCAGATCAACAACTTCTTTCCGCGCCGCGGCAAAATCCTGCGCCGCCAGATGCAGCTCTGCCATCACCATCCGGCTCTCCCGATGGCTGATATTCGCCTTGATCAATGTCTGAAACCGCTTCAACCGAGCGGCTGGCGTCTCGCTTGGCTCAATGGCGGCAAAAGCTGCTGCCAAATCCGGGTGCGGCTGGCTTTCCCATGCTTTCTTGATCACGCGCGCTGCGTTCTTGCCCTCGCCCTTGGCGATATAACCCCGCGCCGCAAAGGCTGCGGCGGGGATCAGGTCGGGCGACGCCTTATTCGCTCCGATCGCCGCTTCTCGCGCTTCAATATCCTTGCCCTCGTCCAGCACATCCTTGGCCTCCACCAAGGCCAAAACAGCATCGCGCCGCTTGGCAACGTCCTTGGGCAACAGGCCATGCTTGCGCTTGGCATCCAGTGTCTTGCGCGCACCGGCCCAATCTTGGGCCTTGGCCTGCAACTTCAACAGCACGTCTTGCGTCTCTGCATGAGCAGGCTTCATTTCGAACGCTTTTTCAGCGAGCTTGCGCGCCGTATCGGTATCTCCATCCGCCAACTTTTGCTTCATAATCCCGCGCACCCCGACAAATCGCGTGCGCTCATCGCCCAAAAGCTGCTTGTAAACCGCCTCGGCCTTCTTCCTGTCGCCCGACGCCTCCGCTGCTTGGGCCGTCAGCAAGCTCGTCAATTCCGGCTTGTCGAGGTATTTCTCGGCCCGTGCCGCCTTGGCCAAGGCCACACGCGGCTCACCGCTCGCCAGCGCCATCATGCCTTCGGCGAGCGCTTGATAACCCTTCTTTTCGCGGTTGCGATCAAAGTAGCGCGTGATCGCAGTATCATCCCCGTTGATGAATTTCAGCACCGCCACCAAAAGCGACACCAACTTCAGCACAACCCACAAACCAAGCAACAGCGCCAGCAGCCCCATCGCTGCCATCAGCGGTGTCAGATTATATTCCATTCCAGCAAAGGCGATCCGCACCCCGCCTTCCATCTCCAAGAGATGGTTCGCACCCAGCGCCGCAGCCGCGACAATGACAACGAAAAGCGCAATCTTGATAAGCGACCAAAGCATCCGTCGTCCCCCTTATTTCTGCGTCAGGCCAGCGGCCAATTCATCCAAAGCCGCCAGCGTCGCTGCGCGCTCCGTCGCCATGGCCAACCAGCTTGCCATCTCTACGCGCGCGCCCTCGGGCAGGGCCTCGACCTCGGCCACCGCATCGGTCATCCGTCCCTCACGAAGCGCGGCTTCGGCCCGGCTCAACACGGCATCGGCATCACCGCCATCCCTCGGCTCAAGCGACCGCGCCCCCAAAAGCGACGTCAAAACAGAGCCAACACCACCTCCGGTTTCCGCAGCACGCGCCGCCGCCAAGGCCGCCCGTGCGGCTTGCGGGAAGGTATCGCGCAAAGCGGCAAGGGTCGGCACACCACCCTCGGCGCGCTCCACCAAAAGCGCAGGCAGGCTCACACCCACCCCGGCAAGATTGTCTAGCTCCACCTGATACGAGCCGCCATTTTCCACCGCGATCCGAATTCCCGTAAGCGAATTTCGGATCATCGCTTCCTGTTCGGTCATCTGCGCCGCCGCGCGATTGGCCTCTGCCTCACCCGCCAGCGCTTCCAATTCCTGACGCTGATCTGCCATCGCGGCCTGCAACTTGGCCAATTCCGCCTCATAGGCCGCCACCGCGGCCGGGTTGGCACCTTCGGTCACGGGCCGCGTCATCAGTTCCGCCACCTGTGCCTCAAGGGCGCCCATCCGCCCATTCAATACCTCGACCTGACTGGCCACCGCATCAGCAGCCACACGGATCGCCTCAACAGCGCCCGTAACGCCCGACAAATCCGGCCCAGCTTCCAGCGCCTCGATCCGGCCCGCCAAAATCAAATCCGCACTCTTGGCTTCATCGGCGGCCTTTTGTACCGCCGCTGCCAAATCTCCGCTCCCCGCTTTCGGGAAAGGAAAGTCATCGGGCAGCACATAACGCGCCATCCCAAAACCAATCGCCGCGGCGGCAACGCCTCCCAAAAGCATGGAGAAAAACCCACCCCGACGCACCGGCGCGGGAGCCTGCTCCGGACGCGACACAGACGGTGTCGCCTCAACCACTTCCTCTTTGGGGGTATCGGCCTCGGGTGTGGCGTCAATCGTATCCGCAACAGCCTCCTCGACCACCACAGCTTCCACCACCTCATCACGCACGACAGCAATCTCTGCTTCAGGAGCCTCCACCGCATCCGCGCTGGCTTGCGGTGTCTTTGCTTTGCGTCCAGCCATACTAGCCCCCTCGAATCCCTTAATCAAAAGCCTTGCGGCCCAGTCTAACGCCCTGCCGCCTCAGGCCTCAAGGCGCAAGGCCGCTTTCCACAGGCCAAGAACCGCCTGCGCCATTGCCTCCGCCTCTGGCCGATCCGCCACAATCATCAGTCGCGGCGACAAAGGCTTCATCGCTTCGGCCACCGCATCCGACATCGCCGCCACAAACAATGGCGCCGCACCGGTCCAGTCTTTCGCAAAAATAGACCCCGTGCGCGGCGAAAACACCGGCGCCACAATCGCTCCAACGATCTCTTTGATCTCCGGGGCAAATTTCTGCTCTGGTTGAGTGTAAGCAACCACGTCTCGCGCGAAAAGCCCCGCTGCCCGCAATCGCGCTGCGACGTCTCCGCGCGCATGCGCGCCCCGCAAATGCACAAGCGGCGCAGCTTCACCCGAAGCCGCAATCTCTGCGATCAAAGCTTCCGCATCCCCTCCGGCCTCTCGCGCCACAAGACCCGCCGCACGCGCGGCCTCCGCAGTTGCCCTACCCACAGCCCAAACCGGGCGTTTGGGCAGATCGAAATGCACAATCGCCCCCACCCCCTGCGCCGAGGTGCAGATATAGTGCTCCCCGGTCCCCACTTCAGGCCGTTCCTCAGACATCTCAATCCCGATCAACGGCGCATAGCGCACATTCAGCGCTGCTATGTCCGCCTGCAAAAGGCCGACAAATCGCTCCGATGCTTCCCGGGGCCGCGTCATCAGAAGCGTAGGCATATGCAAACCGCCATTGTGATCAGTTACCCTCCGGTGTTACCTGCCCCCATGATCCCTCGCAACCGGAACGACAGGATGCTTACACTTCTCGGCATCGAATCGAGCTGCGACGATACCGCCGCAGCAGTTGTGCGCGTCGCCGAAAGCGGCGCGTCGGTTCTCGCCAGCGTGGTGCATGGCCAAACTGACCTGCACGCCCCCTTTGGCGGTGTCGTCCCGGAAATCGCCGCGCGCGCCCATGCCGAGAAAATCGACACATG
The DNA here is from genome assembly GCA_003512825.1 of Paracoccaceae bacterium. Classification (GTDB taxonomy): domain Bacteria; phylum Pseudomonadota; class Alphaproteobacteria; order Rhodobacterales; family Rhodobacteraceae; genus UBA9554. Next base: position 27,719 of record DOOI01000165.1, read on the forward strand.
TGTAATTCAAGCACTTGCCGACGCAGGTCTCACCCTCTCAGACATCGACGCAATTGCCGTCACCGCTGGCCCCGGCCTCATTGGTGGCGTGCTCTCTGGCGTCATGTGCGCCAAGGGCCTCTCGGTGGCCACAGGGCTACCCTTGATTGGCGTCAACCATCTTGCGGGCCACGCACTCACACCGCGCCTCACCGACAGCCTCGCCTTCCCTTACCTCATGCTTCTCGTATCGGGCGGCCATTGCCAATTCCTCATGGTGCATGGGCCACAATCCTTCACCCGCCTTGGCGGAACCATCGATGATGCACCGGGCGAAGCCTTCGACAAAGCCGCCCGCCTTCTGGGCCTGCCACAGCCGGGCGGCCCCGCCATCGAAGCCGCCGCCAAATCGGGCGACGCCAAACGGTTCCGCTTGCCCCGCCCCATGCTGGATCGTCCGGATTGTGACTTCTCCTTCTCTGGCCTGAAAACTGCGATTTTGCGCGCCCGCGACACGCTGGTGACCTCCCAAGGTGGCCTCTACCGCCAAGACGTGGCCGACCTCGCGGCAGGGTTTCAAGCCGCCATCGCCGACGTTCTCGCCGAAAAGACCCGCCGCGCCCTAACCCGCTATCTTCAAGAGGCCCCGCCAGAGCCAGCCCTTGCCGTCGCAGGTGGTGTCGCCGCAAACCAAACCATTCGCGCAGCATTAGAGTCTGTTTCAGCAGAAAAGGGCGTGCGCTTCACCGCTCCGCCACTCCGCCTATGCACCGATAATGCGGCAATGATTGCCTATGCGGGGGCCGAGCTTTTCGCCCTTGGTCAAACCGATGACCTTACCCTCTCAGCTCGCCCCCGGTGGCCCCTCGATACCGCCGCCTCCCCAATGCTTGGCTCTGGCAAGAAAGGCGCAAAAGCATGATCACCATCGCAGGCTCCGGCGCATTCGGCACCGCGCTCGCCATCACCCTTGCTCAAAACGCCCCCGTCCTCTTGTGGGCGCGCGACCCCAGCGAAGCAGCGCATTTGCAAGCCAGCCGAGAAAACCTACGCCGCCTTCCCGGCGCGGCTTTCCCAGCAGGGCTCAGCGTCACTGCCAACCGTCACGACATCCCACCCGAGGTGCCCGTCCTCATCGCCGTGCCGATGCAGAAATTGCGCGCCAGCCTCGTTACGCTCGGTCCCACCCTCAATAACCGTCCCCTCGTAGCCTGCTGCAAAGGTATTGAACTGTCCTCGGGCCTTGGCCCAACCGCACTCCTCGCAGAGATCCCCGGCGCCACACCTGCCCTGCTCACTGGCCCCTCTTTCGCCGCAGACATAGCGCTCGGCTTGCCCACGGCGCTCACCCTCGCCTGCGCCGACGATGCCATGGGCCGCCGCCTGCAAACCGCGCTCACCACCCGCACCCTTCGCCTCTACCGCACAACAGATATCATCGGCGCCGAACTGGGCGGAGCGCTCAAAAACGTCATCGCCATCGCTGCCGGTGTTGTCATGGGAGCAGGCCTCGGCGACAGCGCCCGCGCCGCCCTCATGACCCGTGGCTTTGCTGAAATGACTCGCATGGCCCATGCGTTGGGCGCCCGCCCCGAGACGCTTACCGGGCTTTCCGGCTTTGGCGACCTTGTCCTGACTTGCACCTCCGAGCAGTCGCGCAACTACCGTTTTGGGCAGAGTTTGGGTCGAAATGATCCCTTCGATCCGACGATCACCGTGGAAGGGGCCGCCACCGCCCGCGCGGTGCTCAGCCGCGCCACGGCTCTACACCTCGAAATGCCCGTCACCGCCGCAGTGGTTGCCCTCCTTGACGGGCGTGCCAGTGTGGGCGATGCCATGACCATGCTGCTCTCGCGTCCCCTAAAGGAGGAATAAATGCTCGTCGCCTTGATCGCCCATGACAAACCCGGTGCCCTCGACATCCGCAAAGCCAACCGTGAGGCGCATCTTGCCTATATCAAGGCCACGGGTGTCGTCGCCCAAGCCGGCCCCATGCTCGACGATGCTGGCGAAATGTGCGGCTCCGTCGTCATCCTCGACGTGGCGGACATGGCCAGTGCCCACGATTGGGTCAACGGCGACCCCTATGGCAAAGCGGGTCTTTTCTCGGAAATCACCCTGCGCGAGTGGAAACGGGTTATCGGATGAGCTTCTGGCTCTTCAAGTCCGAACCAGACGGCTGGTCATGGGATCAGCAAGTTGCCAAAGGGGCCCTTGGCGAAGAATGGACCGGCGTCCGCAACTATCAGGCGCGCAATAACATGCGGGCCATGATCCCCGGCGATCTTGGCTTCTTCTATCATTCCAATATCGGCAAACAGATCGTCGGCATCGTCGAGGTTATCCGCGCCAGCGCTCCTGATAGCACCACAGACGACCCGCGCTGGGATTGCGTGACAATCAAAGCGGTCAAGCCAATGACCCGCCCCCTCACGCTTGACGCCGTCAAATCAGACCCGATGCTGTCGGAAATGGCCCTCGTCAAATCCATGCGCCTTTCCGTTCAGCCCGTTACCGAGGCCGAATGGGCGCATATCCTGACCATCACAGGCACGACCTTATAAAAACGGGAGATCCGACCATGACCGGATCCCCCGTCCACCCCGCGTGCTCCCTACACACCACACGCGAAACGAAACTGGATACCGGCCATACTGGCCTATACCTTTTCATAGCGGAAACGGGGCGGCCCGTCATCTGAGAACTGCCCCGCAATTAGCTCAAATGCCCCGCATCAGCGGCGGCCAAAAGCTTATTTGTAAACGGCTTCTTTGCCGAAATGCTTCACCAACATGTAATAGACAACTGCCCGATACTTATTGCGCTCAGACTTGCCATAGGTCTCAAGCACCGACTGGATCGCAGCCATCAGGCTCGGCCCATCTGCCAGCCCCAGCTTCTTGATGAGGAAGTTGGTCCGCACCGTCTCCAGCTCGCTCGCCTGCGACCCCGCCACCGTCTGTGCATCCGCGTTATAAATCGAGGGGCCACAGCCAATCGTCACCTTGGTCAACAGCGCAATATCCGGCACCATCCCACATTTATTCTTCAGATCGTCCGCATATTTCGCGATCAACTCGTCACGCTTTCCCATGGAAATCTCCCGTTTGTTTAATGCCTGTGTCCGCCCATTTCCGGGCAATGGCGAAAGGTTAACCCGTAATTCATCCTATACAAAGGATAAATTCCCTATCCCATTTAGCCGGGTTGGCAGCCCCCCCACAGACACCCTTTGTTCAGGTTTTGGTGTTTACCGGGAACGGAGGCTAACTGCGGCCAAAGCCCAAAGCCCAAAGCTCAGGCTCTGTCGCGCTTGTAGAAGCCCCGCCTCAAGGCAATATCAGCGCCTAAACAGGGCAAAAATTGATTTTGCCAATACCATCTTGACCCAATGACACAGCCCTCGCGACACGCGTTTGACCCAACCTATTGCTGTTGAATGAAACGCCGAAATACCGCGTTAAACCCCTCCGGCCCCTCAAGAAAGGTTGCGTGACCCACACCGTCGAGTGTGATCGGCTTACCTGAAGCAGCCGTGTTGAACTCTGGGCTGGCACAATATGTATGATTGATGAACGGGTCTTTTGATCCGTTGATCATCGTAAATGGCACGCTGCCTTCTCGAATAACCCGCATTTGGCGTTGCCAGTTTGTGGTTTTCAGTTTTGCAAAAGCTTGTTCGCGCGCCTGCCCGTCGGTGCGCCAGACGGCCTGCCACAAGATAGGTTCTGACTGTTTTGGCAAACCAATCGTATGCTTGGCATATTGGCCCTTCTCGAAGGGCGAGTGAAAGCGTTTGCCTGCGAGCTCCATATGAGGCGAGGCAATATAGCCCTTTGGTATATCGTCAGGATATGTCCGAACTGGCGATGTCCCGCAGATGGCCAAAGCTGAAATCGGGTTACCAGCCGCAGCATATTCTAGAGCGACATATCCACCCAGCGACCAACCAAAAACAACCGGAGTGCCAAGCTTGAGGCGGTCCACAAGGTCGCGCACGATTTGGGCATATGCCGCCAGATTGTAATCCTTTTCAGGATCCGCATTTGGCGAAACACCATGTCCGGGAAGGTCAAATGCAACCAACCGATATTGATCCCGCAGGGCATGAAACTGATGCCGAAAGGCCTCCTTGCACGACGAATTTCCATGAATGAAAATGATCGTCTGCTCCCCGCTTCTCGTATCGCAGACCGAGACCTTGCCATGGCTTGTCTCAATCAATTGATCACGGATACCCATCGCGCGGGCCCGGTCTGCTGCACCCGCCTTACGGCGAAATGCGGCAATCAGATTGGTCTTGGCGCGGTCAAATCCGCTCCATATTTCCTGCAAGGCCGCATAAAGCCCCCCGGGATAGACCACCACGACACCAATGATCACAAGCGCAATCGAAATATTGCGCCATGCCCCATAATCCGCGAGCAATTGCGACAGGCCGACCACAACAAAGGCAGCAATGAGCGAGCCCCAAATGGTGGCCACCCCGCCCAACAAGAGAACCGAAAGCGCGGTGGTCAAAAAGCCAAGCCCAAAGACATCAGGTGACGCGACACGCAGATAAGACCCATAAAATCCACCCGCAAGAGCTGGGAAAATGGCCGACAAGCTGAGGGTCAAAAGCCGGGTGCGCGCTTCGGAAACGCCGCGCGATATGGCATAGTATTTGTTGTCTCGCAGCGCCTTGATTGCACGACCCACAGCAGAGCGCTCCAGTTTGTACAGAAAAAACGTAGACGCCGCCATCAACCCAAGTGCGACGTAATAATACCCAATCCGGTTATCCGACGAGAGGTTATAATCCCCAATGGTCAACCGTGGCAGCAACACCATACCGCTGGTGCCACCGGTATACGTGGATTGGCTGACGACGATTTGTTGCAAAAGCTGTGTCGCCGCAATCGTCACAAGGATCACATAAATCCCCTCCAAGCGCAAAATGGGGATTGCCAGAAGTATGGCAAAGCCGACCGCGAATAAGGGTGTCAGCAACAGCGCCAACCAAGGATCGATACCGATCACCTTGGCAAATATTGCATAGGTGTAGAGCCCAATCGCAAAGAAGCCCAAATGAGCGAAATTCACGATACCGCCATACCCGAGCGAAAGGTCCCAATTTGAGGCCAGCACAGCATAGATAAACACAATGATGAGCGTATGGCGGCTATAGGTCTCGGTGACCACGAAAGGGGCAAGCAGCAAGATCACAAAAACAATAAGCACTGGCAAAAAGCCATTGGTGCGCTGAAACGGAGGGGCATATTTCATGAGTTCACAATGTCTTTGATCTATGGCCAAACAGGCCTTCGGGCTTGATCAGCAGCACAGCAATCATCATGGCAAACAGCAAAGCCGGGCTCCAATAAAGGCCAAGGAAATAAGCAGAAAAGCTCTCGACAATGCCAACGACGAAAGCGGCGTAAATCGGGCTGGTAAATCGGGCGACACCGCCGAGGATCACAACGATCAGCGATTTCATCAACGGGTCAGCGCCAAAGGTGGGGTTGATAAACCGCAACGACCCCACAAAAACACCCGCCAGCGCCGCCGTCGCAGCAGAAAGCCCCAGCGTGATGGCAAAAAGCTTGGGCACGTTCAGTCCCATCAGTTCCGCGGCTTCGCGATTTTGTGCCGCCGCACGCAGGGTCCGCCCAACCGTGGTCCTTCGCAAAAACAGCGCGAGGCCAAACAGGGCAAAAAGTGCAATTCCAAGGATTACAAAATCAAAAGTGTTGATACTGGCCCCAAAGAAATCGATCTTTGACGTTATCGGCGGTGCAATCTGTTTGTCGCGCGGCCCCCAGTTCAGCAACACGGCGTTTTCAATAATCGACGCAGCCGCAAGCGTCGAAACCACAGCCAACAGAACGACATTCTGATTGCGCTCAAACGGTTTGATCAGCGCGAAATGCAAGACAAAGCCAAGGCAGAACATCACAGTGACCGACGTCGCAACGGCGATCAAAAAGCCAAAGCCACCCGCAACCGATTGCGAGACTTGCCACGCCATATAGGCCCCAAGCGTCACAAAAGCCCCATGGGCAAAATTGAAAACACCCAATGTGGTCCAGACCACCGCAAGCCCGGTCGCCATCAGCGCATAAAGTCCGCCCAGCAGGATCCCGGACATCAGAATGAATGTGAATGCCTCAAACCCCATCAATGCGCGCCCCCAAACATCATATCCATCAACTCGGCGTGCTTCGGCATGTTTTCAGCCGGAATTTCTCGGGTGATTGTGCCATGATCAAACAGGATCAGGCGGTCCACGAGGCTGGTCAGAAACTCTACGTTTTGATCAACGATAATCAGCGGAACCCCAGTTTCACGGATATTTCGGACCGCCTCTGACAACTCGATCCGCAGCTTGGGCGACAGGCCAAGCGTCGGCTCGTCCAGCATCAATAACCGTGGCATCGCCAAAAGGCCCACAGCGATGCTGACCATTTGCCGCTCGCCTCCAGAAAGATACCTGATCTTGGACGTCCAGCGCTCGCGAAGTCGGGGGAACAGATCGTGGATCTGCCTTCGCATCTGGGCAACGCCGGGTCGGTTTCTGGCAGCACGAGGTGCAATATCCAGCACCTCCTCCACGGTCATTTCAGGGAACAGCAGGTTGCCTTGCATGACGTAAATCAGCCCGGCATCCACAACATCAAGCGCGTTGATACGACGCTTGCGAAACAGGTCGTAATTCAGGTTATGCGAGACACGGGCCTGCATCTTTCCGACTGCATTCAGCCGCTTGCCTTCAAAATAAATGCCGCCATCCCATGGGTCGAGCACGCCTGCGATGGTTTTCAGCAAAGTGGTCTTTCCGTGGCCGTTAGGGCCGAAAAGGCCAACGTGCTCCCCTTGCTTCACCGACAGGCTGACATCGCGAAAGACCGATACAGGCGGATACCCTCCACTCAGGCCGCGCAATTCCAACAGTGGCTTTGTCATGCTGCGCTCCCCAGATAGGCCTCAATCACCCGTGGATCACGGGTCACGTCCAATGGGTCGCCCTGCGCGATAATCTCGCCTTGCTCCATCACCAGCATGCGAGTTGACACACTCATCAACAAAGGCAGGACATGTTCGATCAAGAGTATCGTTATCCCACCCTCATTCAGCGCGGTTATGGTGTCACGCACCCAGTCAATTTCATGTTCCACCAGCGAAGAAGCCGGCTCGTCGAGCATCAAAAGCTTGGGGCGCTGTGCCACTGCCGTCGCCATCATCAATTGCTTTTGATAAAATACGGGCATGGCGGCGGCGGGCATGTTGTGAAAGTTCCGCGGGAACCCAACCCTTTCCGAGGCTTCATCAGCCAGTCTTTCAGCTTCGCGCCCGCGGACACCCAGGGTTTGCTCCAGAGCAACCAAAATATTGTCAACGCAGGACATCGACCCAAAAACCGCCTCGCGCTGAAAGGTGCGAATAAGTCCTCTACGGGCGATTGACGTGTCAGACAGTGTCTGAATGGGCTTGCCTTCAAACAGAACCGTTCCGCTGGTGGCCCCAAAAGGAATACGACTAATCAGGTTAAAGAGCGTTGATTTGCCGGACCCATTGGGCCCGGCAATCCCAAGGATCTCACCTTGGTTTACGTCAAAAGACATGTTGTTGACAGCCTTCAAGGCACCAAACGCTTTGGTCAAGCCGTCAACTTGCAACAGTGCCGTCATGCGATACTACTTTGTCATCCAAGACGGGGTGACAAATGCGCCGGATTTGAACTTGTCCGGGCTGATCATTACGCCTTTCCCATCCTGAATCTGAAAGAATGTCACAGGCACAAAGTCATCGCCGTAGCGTGCCACATGGGTTGCCTGATCGAATTCCAGATTGCCCGCGACGATAGGCCGTTTCGTGGCTCCCATAGCCTTGCCAATGGCATCATGATCTGTCGGGTCGCCAACGGCTTCGAGTGCATCAAAATAGATCGAGGCTTGCTCATATAGCGCTGTGCCATAGGCACCAGAGGGCACCCCATATTCGGCAAGGTACTTCGCTGACACGTCTTTACCACGCGGGTGTGCATCTACATTAAGGGTCGCACCAATCGCGTTGAAAAGCACACCGTTGGCGTTCTTGCCTGTCAGCTCTGAAAACTCGGGAACCAATGGCGCATATTGCAAGAACAACACCGAGTTTGTCGGGTTCTCTTGAAACTGGTTGGTAAACAGCGCCGCATTAGACGGAATGTAGTCTGTATTGATGATGACATCCGGTGCATTTTCACGCACCTTGGCAAGGATCGGCCGCCAGTCGGACACAGGGCCAAACGGCACCAGCTCATCCAGAGTGATCGTCCAGCCAGCTTCGGCAAAAGCAACCTTCATGCCCTCCGAGATGGTCTTGGAATAGGGGTTGTCGGACGAAATGATTGCGACCGTCTTGTTCTCGAGAGGGAAATGCCCTGCCGCTGACAACGCCTCAATGGTCGGTGTCACGTCCGTCTCATACCCTTTGAAATCGGCCGTAAGCGACCAGCAGCAATTATAGCCATCCGGGTTATTCGCAACGATCGCCGCAAATTGTGGCGAGGGACCAGCGGACAGATAGGGCATGTTTGCTTCGCCCATCAACTCCACTTCAAACATCGACAAGCTCGCGTATCCGGTCAGGATGACATGCAATCCATCGGTGCCAATCAAACGCTCTGCCGCTGCCGATACGTTGGCAGCAGAGTGATCAACCACGTCAGCCACGACAACTTCAAACGTGTGCCCCGCAACGCCACCCTTGGCATTGGCCTCTTTCACAGCCAATTCAACGCCACGCACAAACTCTTCGCCATCAGAGGCCGTTGGCCCTGTCAGCGGCGCAAGAACGCCAATTTTGACCAGATCGGCATAGGCCGTAGTGGCGCTGAGCAACACGGCCGTTGAGAGAACTGCCGACGTTTTTAATAACTTTTTCATGTGACCCTCCCAGGAAAATTCTCTTGACTCTGGGGTCAAAGGTTAGTGGGCTGGGATCAGGCCCAACAATAGTAAAGGTTTGCTAGTTTCTCGCTATTGTTCCCGCTCTTTGGAATGAACCTGCCGAAAATCGGACCCTTAGCGTAAAAGCAGTCTTGATATGAATTTGTGGAGCATGCCGTCCGAGTACCAAAGTCATGACAGCACAAGCTCGATTGTGCCGCGCATGAACGCCATGGTCAGCGACTTGGGTCTCGAACATTTTTCATTTTTGTTCCTCAATCCCGGCGCGCATCAGCATCAGCCACTCGAAACAACCCTGCACACCAGCTATCCCAATGAATGGGTAGAGCGATATACCCGGCACAAATATTGGGATGTCGATCCAGTTGCCGATCTCGGGAGGCGCTCGATACGGCCTTTTCTCTGGGGTCAAGGCCCCTTCCTGCGCCATTTTGCAAAGCCGCAAAAGCTGGTCTTTGAGGAGGCCGGCGTGTTCAACATCAAATTCGGCCTGACAATCCCAATCCGTGGAACCCACGGCGAGCTCTCCATTTTCAACGTGGTTTCGTCAAACAAAACCCTCCTCGGAGACGTTGTCCGCGAAGCGGAAGGGCGGCTTTATACCGCTGCCGTCGATACACATGAACTCGCGTTACGAAGCGTGAGCGCCGGCGATCTCGGGGCTCGGATCGTGCTGTCACGGCGCGAAAAAGAGTGCCTCTCCTGGACACTCGAAGGCAAAACAGCAGGCGAGATCGCAGCCATCCTGGGAATCTCGGTTTCCACCGTAAACCAACACGCGTCCAGCGCATCAAACAAGCTCGGCAGCCTCAACAAACACCATGCCGCCGTCCAAGCTCTGCGCCTCAACCTGATCCATTAGTGGATCTAGGCGCTAAACTTGGTTGACCAAATTTTCCCACATATCCTGACAGCCAGGCCAAATCGGAGGAGAACCGCTTCCTCAAAAGGCCTCAGCCTCCAAACCCACCAACATTCTTGAGGCCGTTCTGCCTGTCTGGTTCAACCCCCCGAACTTTGGGACACGAGCAGCAATCCTTTCCAGTGATGCGTAGATCAAGGAGCACTGGCTCATCTGCTTCAAAAGCCCTCCACCGAGGGTGCATCCACCGTCTAATCTTTTTGCGAAACCCTGCCCCGCGTCTTTGCGTCTGCCCGCCCCAAACCACCCTAGCCGCGCCGAAAACCTTGGCGCTTGCTAATGAGCCGCCAACCCAGCCAAAGGGCCTTGTTATGCCGACGTGAAACGCAAGGCGGTGTCGCAAGGGTGAAAAGCCACATCAGCCCTTTTGAAACGACATCGCACAACTGGCATCGTTTCCCTCAAACAAAAACGCGCCGCGGGTTTCCCGGCGGCGCGTTTGGTCAAAGCCTGTAGCTCCGAACCTTAGTAGCGGTAATGCTCTGGCTTGAACGGGCCTTCCGGCTTCACGCCGATGTAGTCCGCCTGATCCACCCGCAGCTGCGTCAGTTTCACGCCGATCCGGTCAAGATGCAGGCGCGCCACTTTCTCGTCGAGGTGCTTGGGCAGAATGTAAACGCCGGGCTTATACTCATCGCCCTTGGTCCAAAGCTCGATCTGCGCCAGCACCTGATTGGTGAAAGACGCCGACATCACGAAGGACGGGTGCCCGGTCGCATTGCCAAGGTTCAGCAAGCGCCCTTCCGACAACAGGATGATCCGGCTGCCCGAAGGCATCTCGATCATGTCCACCTGTTCCTTGATGTTGGTCCACTTGTGGTTCCGCAACGCGGCCACCTGAATTTCATTGTCGAAATGGCCAATGTTGCCGACAATCGCCATGTCCTTCATCTCGCGCATATGCTCGATACGGATCACGTCCTTATTGCCTGTCGTGGTGATGAAGATATCGGCGCTATCGATCACATCTTCCAGCACAACCACTTCAAAACCGTCCATCGCAGCCTGCAGCGCACAGATCGGGTCCACTTCCGTGACCTTCACCCGCGCACCCGCCCCACGCAACGAAGCGGCCGAGCCTTTGCCCACATCGCCATAGCCGCACACCACAGCCACCTTGCCGGCCATCATCGTATCCGTGGCGCGGCGGATACCGTCCACCAGCGATTCCTTACAGCCATATTTGTTGTCGAATTTCGACTTGGTGACTGAATCGTTCACATTGATCGCCGGGAAGGGCAGGTGGCCCTTCTTGTGCAGATCATACAGGCGATGCACGCCCGTCGTGGTCTCTTCCGAAACGCCCTTGATCGCGTCGCGCGTCTTGGTGAACCAACCGGGGCTTGCCGCCATCCGCTTTTTGATCTGCGCCTTGATCACCACTTCCTCATCCGACTGCGGCACAGGAATGATCTCTTCGCCCGCTTCCGCACGCGCTCCCAAAAGCACATAAAGCGTCGCATCTCCCCCATCATCGAGGATCATATTCGCGCCCTCTGGGAACATGAACGAGCGATCCAGATAATCCCAATGCTCTTCCAGCGTCTGACCCTTCACCGCGAAAACAGGCGTGCCGCCCGCCGCGATTGCTGCGGCCGCATGGTCTTGTGTCGAGAAAATATTGCACGACGCCCAGCGCACATCCGCACCCAACGCCGTCAGCGTTTCAATCAGCACAGCCGTCTGGATCGTCATATGCAACGATCCCACAATCCGCGCACCCTTGAGCGGCTTGCTCTCTCCGAACTCCGCCCGGCAGGCCATCAGCCCCGGCATTTCGGTTTCGGCAATTGTCAGCTCTTTACGGCCAAAATCAGCTAGCTTGATATCTTTGACGATGTAATCATTCGGCATATGCCGCACTCCTTCAATCTCGTGTTGAGGCGGCACATAGCACTTCACCCCCTTCTCGACAATGCGCGCCCCACGCGGTTAGGGTCGCACCACCCTAAATGTGCCCGAGGCCCCGATGAAACACCCCCGCGCGTGGCAGCGCATGCTCTCCGGACGCCGCCTTGACCTGCTCGATCCCACCCCGATGGACATCGAAATCGAAGACATCGCCCATGGCCTTGCCTTCGTTGCTCGCTGGAACGGGCAGACCCATGGCGATTTCGCCTATTCGGTGGCCGAACATTCGCTGTTGGTCGAAGCCCTCTTCCTGCGCCTCATTCCAGAAAGCCCTGCCAAATGGCGCCTTGCAGCGCTTTTGCACGACGCGCCCGAATATGTGATCGGCGACATGATCTCACCCGTCAAATCCGCTATCGGTCCCGGCTACGGTGCGCTGGACGAACGGCTCACCGCAGCAATTCACATCCGTTTTGGCCTCCCCGCCCGTTTGCCCGCTTCCATCAAGAAAAAGATCAAAGAAGCCGACACGCTTTCGGCATGGATGGAAGCCACCCGCATCGCAGGCTTCTCACCGCAAGAGGCTGACAAACTCTTCGGCAAACCCAACCCCGCCCTCATCGAAGGTCTCGAAATCGTCCTGCGCCCTCCACGTGAGGTCCGCGCCGATTATTGTGCCCGCCATGCCAGCCTGATGAGCGCCCTATGACACTCCACATCCGCCCCGCAAAACCTTTCGATGCCGCCGTAATGGCCGCTCTGCTCAACGAGATCATCGCGATTGGCGGCTCTACCGCCATGACCCGCCCCGTCACCGCCGAAGACTTGCGTCAATGGATGGCCGAGCCGGGGTCGATCTGGCATCTGGCCGAAAACGACAAAGGTGCCGTGCAGGGATTCCAATGGGTGCACCGCCGCGCAGACTTGCCACCCGACATGCTGGACATCGCAACATTCGTTGATATCCGCGCGCATGGGCATGGCGTTGGCACGAAACTCTTTGACGCGACAAAAACCGCCGCCCGCAATGCAGGATTCACCGCGATCAACGCTACAATCCGCGCCGACAATGACAGCGGCCTGACCTACTACCGCTCCAAAGGTTTCGAGACCTATGGCCACGAGCACGGCGTCACTCTGGAAAACGGTCTGGTGGTAAACAGGGTCCACACGCGCTACGCGTTATAGACCCTGTTATGCCTTAATGTGCGCTTCCGATCAGCGGGCGCAACTTCGTAAACAGCCCCTCGGATTCCGCATTCATGCCGATCACCTCAACGGGCGTGCCCGCGCGCAGGAACTTCGCCACCACGCCCTCAAGCGCTTCGATCGAGCTAATGTCCCAAACATGTGCGGCACTCACGTCGATGATTACCCGCTCCACTGCTTCCCGCGGATCAAAAGCACGCCGAAACGCTTCGACCGAGCCAAAGAACATCTGCCCCGAAACGTGATAGGTCCGCACCGCACCATCGGCGCTCAGCACACTTGTCACGCCAAATAGCCGCGCGATCTTGGCGGCAAAGAA
>DOOI01000217.1:0-237 GCA_003512825.1 Paracoccaceae bacterium
CTATTCGGTGGTGATTGTGACCCACTCGATGCAACAGGCCGCACGGGTCAGTCAGAAAACAGCGTTCTTCCACTTGGGAAATTTGGTGGAATACGGCGATACCGAGCAGATTTTCACCAATCCGGCGGATCCGCGGACGGAAAGCTACATCACGGGCCGGATCGGCTGAGGGACCAGAGATGACACAGCATATTGCATCAGCATTTGACCGCGATTTGAACGGCATTCAGGCCAATA
>DOOI01000217.1:574-774 GCA_003512825.1 Paracoccaceae bacterium
ATGAGCGCGACGTGGAGCGCGCGCAAACGGTGCGGGCCGGTGACAAGGTGGTGGATGCGCTCGAAGAGGCGATCAACGATCAATGTGCACGGCTGATTGCCCTGCGGGCGCCAACAGCCGTGGATTTGCGGATAGTGCTATCGGTGATGAAAGTCGGGGGCAACCTTGAGCGGATTGGCGACTATGCCAAGAACATGGCC
>DOOI01000217.1:1049-4041 GCA_003512825.1 Paracoccaceae bacterium
CTATGCCAAGAACATGGCCAAGCGGACCAGTTTGCTGGTTGATATGCCTGCGGTTCCCGGTGCCCATGCCTCGCTGCGGCGCATGTCGCGCGAGGTGCAGTTGCTGCTTAAGGATGCGATTGATGCCTTCATTCAGCGCGATGCGGATTTGGCGCGGGATGTGATCCGGCGGGATCACGACATTGATCAGATGTATAACGCGCTGTTTCGGGAATTCCTGACATTTATGATGGAAGATCCGCGTAACATAACCCCTTGTATGCATTTGCATTTCATCGCCAAGAACACCGAGCGCATGGGCGATCATGTGACGGCGATTGCCGAGCAGGTGGTCTATCTGGTGACGGGAGAGCGCCCTGATGAGAACCGTCCCAAGGGTGACACCACCTCGACCAATGTTGCGGCGGGCGTAGACAAGAAAGGCTGACCCAATGGCAGGACCGACACCGAAAGTGCTGCTGATTGAGGACGAGGCCTCGCAGCGTGCCTTGTTGTCTTACAATTTGCAGGCGGAGGGGTTTGCCGTTGTCGAAGCGGGCGACGGGGAAGAGGGGCTGTTATTGGTCGAGGAAGAAGCGCCCGATTTGATCTTGCTGGACTGGATGCTGCCGGGGCTTTCGGGGATTGAAGTGTGCCGTCGCTTGAAGACACGCACAGAGACGCGGGCCGTGCCAATCATCATGCTCTCGGCACGGTCGGAGGAAGTGGATCGGGTGCGCGGGCTGGAAACAGGCGCGGATGATTACATGGTCAAACCCTATTCGCTGGCCGAATTGATGGCGCGGGTTCGGGCCCATTTGCGCCGTTCGCGGCCAGCGGCGGTGGGGGAGCGGCTGGAGTTTGAAGACCTGTTGTTGGATCCCGAAACCCATCGCGTGGCGCGGGGCGGCGCAGAGATCAAGGTTGGGCCAACGGAATTTCGCCTGCTCACCACATTCATGGAGCGGCCGGGCCGGGTGTGGAGCCGCGAGCAACTGCTCGACCGCGTCTGGGGGCGCGATATCTATGTCGACACGCGCACTGTGGATGTGCATGTCGGTCGACTTCGCAAGGCGCTGACCGCGCATGGCCATGATGACCCGATCCGCACGGTGCGCGGGGCGGGATACTCGCTGGGCTAAGACGTATTCCAGTTTGGAATAAGGGATTGGGATTAACGGGGCAGGGGATCTTCGGTTTCGGCCTCGGAGGCGAGCCAGTCGCGGAATTGGCGCAGAGCAGGGTCGTGAGACTTTTCCTTTGGCCAAACCAGCCAATACGCCCCAAGCGCTGGCGTGGCCCCACCCCATGCAGGCACCAACTCGCCACGCGCAATCGGGGCATCTGCCAGATAATCAGGCAAGAGTGCCACGCCCAAACCATGGATCGCGGCTTGGGTGATCGTAGAGAATTGGTCATGCAAGGTGCCATGCGGCACCGCGGCCTTGACGCCCCAATGGGCCAACCAGTCGGCCCAAGCCATGGGGCGGGTTTGGATATGCAGCAATGGCAACCCCAAGAGATCAGAGGGGCGCGCCACAGTATGGCGGGTCAATAATGCGGGGGCGCAGACAGGCAGGACCGTCTCGGCACGCAGCTTGAGATGCGCGCAACCGGGCCAATCGGCAGCGCCATAATGTATAGCAGCATCAAAGCCTTCGGCGGCGAAATTGAAGCGCGCCAGCCGCGTTCCCATATGGATGGTGATTTCGGGATGGCTTTCCGCAAAGCGGGGAAGCCGTGGCATGAGCCAGCGCATGCCAAAAGTGGGCAAGATCGCCAGCGAGAGGCTGCCGCCAGAGGGATTGACGCTGAGCCGCATGGAGGCCTGTCCGATACGGGCGAGCGCCTCGCGGATTTCCGCGGCGTAGCTTTGGGCCGCTGGTGATAGGCGAAGTCGGTTGCCGTCGCGACTGGCCAGCGAGACGCCAAGCGCGTCTTCCAAGGTCAAAAGCTGTTTGGAGACCGCCGATTGCGAAAGCGCCAATTCTTCGGCTGCCGCAGTGACAGACCCCAGCCGATCAATGGCTTCAAGCGCAGAGAGCGCCGTCATCGACGGCAAAAATCGACGGGCGGGTAGGGGCATTAGTATTCCGTTTTGTCATAGTGAACGGAGAAACCTTCGTTGGACCGATCAAGAAAAGCAAGATAGTTTACTTGGTAACTTCGCAGCGCTTGCGAAAAAATCTCGGCAGGAGAGACGACATGACTGATGAAATCCGCGTGCTGAAGGCCAAAGAGCAGCCCGATTTGGGCGCGTTCAGCTGGGCCGATCCCTTTTTGATCGAAGACCAGTTGGAAGAGGACGAGCGGATGATCCGCGATTCCGCCCGCGCGTATTGCGATGAAAAACTCATGCCTCGGGTCAAGGAAGCCTTTGCACAGGAGAAGACCGACCCGGAGATTTTCCGCGAAATGGGTGCGATGGGCCTATTGGGCACAACGATCCCTGAGGAATATGGCGGATTGGGCGCAGGATATGTGACCTATGGGCTGGTTGCGCGGGAAGTCGAGCGGGTGGATTCGGGCTATCGGTCGATGATGTCGGTGCAGTCGTCGCTGGTGATGTATCCGATCTATGCCTATGGCACAGAAGCGCAGCGCAAGAAGTATCTGCCGAAACTGGCCACGGGGGAGTGGATTGGGTGTTTTGGATTGACGGAGCCGGATGCCGGATCTGACCCCGCAGGCATGAAGACACGCGCGGTGAAGACGGCCACAGGCTATAAGCTGTCGGGCGCAAAGATGTGGATTTCTAACGCGCCAATTGCCGATGTCTTTGTTGTTTGGGCAAAATCCGAGGCGCATGGCGGCAAGATTCGTGGGTTCGTGTTGGAAAAAGGCATGAAAGGCCTCAGCACGCCAAAGATCGAGAACAAGATGAGCCTGCGCGCATCGATCACGGGTGAAATCGTGATGGAGGGTGTCGAGGTAGGTGACGACGCGCTCTTGCCGTTTGTTGAAGGGCTCAAGGGGCCGTTTGGTTGTTTGAACCGCGCACGTTACGGCATCT
>DOOI01000217.1:4318-10198 GCA_003512825.1 Paracoccaceae bacterium
CGCACGTTACGGCATCTCTTGGGGGGTGCTTGGCGCGGCGGAGTTTTGCTGGCACGCAGCGCGGCAATACGGCCTTGATCGGCATCAGTTCCGGCGGCCCTTGGCACAGACGCAGCTGTTTCAAAAGAAGCTGGCCGATATGCAGACCGAAATTTCCTTGGCGATGCAAGCGTCGTTGCGCGTGGGTCGCCTGATGGACGAGGGCCGCGCGGCGCCGGAGATGATCTCGATCGTCAAGCGCAACAACTGCGGCAAAGCCCTTGATATTGCTCGGATGTCTCGGGACATGCATGGCGGTAACGGCATCAGCCTGGAGTTTGGTGTGATCCGGCACATGGTTAATCTGGAGACGGTGAATACCTATGAGGGCGCGCATGATGTGCATGCGTTGATCTTGGGACGGGCGCAGACGGGCTTGCAGGCGTTTTTCTAAGAAACTGACGGAAATGAGGGGGCTTTCGGGCCCTCTCTTTTGCTATCTGGATATCGTATAATCAATATTATGTTAAATTAATTCGACCAAAGAATTGTCCCATATAAACTTTTAGGTAGAATTTTGCCGCGACCCGTACCATCCTGTTGCTGGACTCAGAGAAAAGCCCTGATACATAGGCCATGAATGACCCGAGCGTTAGACTACCTAGATCAAATGCTTCAAACGCAGAGCGTGGAAGAAGTTTGGGAAAACCATTGCCGGATGATGGAGAGTTTCGGTTTTGACCGTTTGATCTATGGGTTTACGCGCTATCGCACGCCGAACTCCTTGGGAGATCCCGAAGATTTCATCGTGCTTACCAATCACTCCAAGGCTTACACCGATGTATACATGGGCCAAGGCCTGTATTTGAACGCGCCGATGACCAAATGGGCCTTGGCGAATGAAGGCGCCAGTTCTTGGCGGGTTTGGACGGACCTGTTGCGGAGCGGCGATGCGTCTGAAACCACGCGCAAGGTGATGAATTTCAATGTGTCGATGCAGGTCGTCGCAGGGTATACGATCAGCTTCAAATCAAGATCTGAGCGCATCAAATGTGCGATTGCGCTGACGGCAAAGCCCGGATTGACCCAAGACGATGCGGATCGCATTTGGGCGACGCATGGACAAGAATTGATGGTGATGAACACGGTTCTTCATCTGAAAATCCAGTCCCTGCCCTATTTTACGCCGCATCGTTCCTTGACCAAACGCCAGCGCGAGACGCTGCAATGGGTGGGCGATGGGAAAACCATGCAGGATATTGCGATCTTGATGGGGCTAACGCCCGCCACAGTAGAGAAACATCTGCGATTGGCGCGAGAGGCGCTCAACGTAGAAACCACGGCGCAAGCGGTTCTTAAGGCGGCATTTCAAAATCAAATGTTCATTATGGAAGTCTAGCGGCATTCCAAAATTAGCGGCTAACTTGTATTTTTTATAATACAGCACAGGCTATAATTGAAATTCATATTCAAAAATACATCTAGCTGTATATCATTTTCTATACTTTCATTAAATTCTGAAAGCAGGCATTTCTTAAAATACTCCGTGAGTGACGGTCTTGGGCCGGGGGTAAGTGGAGGAAAAGCTTAGTATTTTGGGCCAATCTCTTCTGCATAAATGACACCGGTATTTCATGTATTGGTCCATGAAATTCCGGATTCCAACTACAATTCGAAAAATTATTGAGAGATGATTGTTGACCCCAAACTTAGACGACACCCTCAGCGAATACCTGGATGCCCGAAGTTTGGAAGCTTTGTGGTTTCATCACTGTCAGACGATGGCGGGATTTGGCACGAAAATGGCCGAGTGATAAAAATACTTAATGATATTATGCACTTGAAGGTGCAAAGGCTGCCGCAATTGAATCCGAATACTCCGCTGACTTTGCGCCAACGGGAAGTCCTGCAATGGGTGGGTGATGGGAAAACCATGCTCGACATTGCCACGATCATGGATTTGACCCCAGCCACGGTGGCCAAGCATTTGAAGATGGCGCGTGACGCGCTGAATGTGGAAACCACGGCGCAGGCCGTGTTGAAACTGTCGATGCTGAACCAGATGTTCATCATGGATCTGTGAGCATTCACGGTCAAAAACCAAATATTTTAAGGATCTTACCCCCTGTTTCGGGGGTCTTAACCATTTGGTAAGGATTCCCTTACTTCCCTAGGGTCAACTTAAATCGCAGGGTGTCACTGTTCCGTGAGTGGTAGCCTAAGGCTTGGAACATCGTGCGAAATCTCCGAGATTGCGGGGCTCTTTTGCACTCCGGTTCGCCGGATGCCGGCTTTCTGCGTATTGGTCCGCGGAAAGTCGGCGCTTATCAGGGGCGCCTTCATCCCCGTAGGCGCTTACTGAATCTAACCCTGTGGCAGCGCCTTATTTGAGGGGCTGTCACCCGAGGAAGTCCAAGCTTTTTCGTGTTGGGTAAAGATAAGGCGCCGCCGGGAAACCGACGGCACCATTTTGGTCTGGCGGGTGGGGCGCGAGGCCCCTGCCCTGTGATGGCTTAGTTGCCTGCGACTTTGGCCACTTCGGCTGCGAAGTCTTCTTTTTCGACAACGATGCCTTCACCGACTTCAAGACGCACGAAGCTGGTGATCGAAACACCGGCTTCTTTGGCGGCGGCCCCAACGGTAAGGTCGGGGTTCACAACGAAGGCTTGGCCCAGCAGGGTGTTTTCTGCCATGAACTTGCCCATGCGACCATCAATCATCTTGGCGATCACGGCTTCCGGCTTGCCGGATTCGCGGGCTTGTTCGGTCAGGATCGAACGCTCACGCTCGACGAAGGCCGGGTCGAGCTCGGCTTCGGACAGGGCAGCCGGGTTGGCGGCCGCGATGTGCATCGCCACTTGGCGCGCAAAGGTGTCATTGCCGCCCGAGAAGGCAACCAGAACGCCGATTTTGCCCATGCCGTCTGCGGCTGCGTTGTGCACATAGGTCACAACGGCGTCGCCTTCGACAGAGGCCATCCGGCGGAGGTTCATGTTTTCGCCGATGGTCACGATCTTTTCGGTCAGAATTTCCGAGACCGTCTTGCCAGCCATTGCGGCGGCTTTCAGGGCTTCGACGTCTGACACATTCATCGCAGCAGCGGCGAAATCGCGCGCCATGTTTTGGAAGTCAGCGTTTTTGGCGACGAAGTCGGTTTCGGAGTTCAGCTCAACAGCCACACCCTTGCCACCCGACACAGCGACAGAGACAAGTCCCTCTGCGGCGGTACGGCCAGATTTCTTGGCAGCTTTCGCAAGGCCCTTTGTCCGCAGCCAGTCGATGGCCGCTTCCATATCGCCGTTGGTTTCCTGAAGCGCCTTCTTGGCGTCCATCATGCCCGCGCCGGACGTGTCGCGCAGTTCTTTAACCATTGCAGCCGTAATCGTCATGGATCGGCTCTCCTCTTCAATCGGGGGTCTGAAACGGGACCGAGGCGCGGGGTGCCACGCCTCGGCGGTAAGTCGTGGAAGACGCAAATTAAGCGCTGGCTTCCTCGCCGAGGGCTTCCTCGACTGGGGCGTCTTCGAGAGCACCAAGGTCAACGCCTGCGGCACCCATTTGTGCAGTCATACCGTCGAGAGCGGCGCGGCACACGAGATCGCAATAAAGAGCGATTGCGCGCGCGGCGTCGTCATTGCCGGGGATGATGTAATCGATGCCATCGGGCGAGCAGTTGGTGTCAACGATCGCAACCACGGGGATGCCAAGCTTGTTGGCTTCCTGAATGGCGAGCTGCTCTTTTTTCACGTCGATGACGAAGAGCAAGTCAGGACGGCCGCCCATTTCGCGGATGCCGCCAAGCGACGCTTCCAGCTTGGCCTGATCGCGTTCCATGTTCAGGCGCTCTTTTTTGGTGAGGCCTTCTGCGCCCGCGCCCATCACTTCGTCGATGTTCTTGAGGCGCGCGATGGATTGCGACACGGTCTGCCAGTTGGTCAGAGTGCCACCGAGCCAGCGGTGGTTCATGTAATACTGAGCGCATTTCTCAGCGGATTCCGCGATCGAGGCGGCTGCCTGACGCTTGGTGCCGACGAAGAGAACGCGGCCACCTTTGGCAACGGTATCACGGATGACTTTGAGCGCCTGTTCCAGCAGGGGAACGGTCTGCGTCAGGTCAACGATATGGATGCCGTTGCGCGCGCCGTAGATGAACGGGCCCATGCGAGGGTTCCAGCGTTGGGTTTGGTGGCCGAAGTGCACGCCAGCTTCGAGGAGCTGACGGATATTGAAGTCAGGCAGAGCCATCTCTGTAATCCTTTCCGGTTTCATTCCTCGGCGGAGTTTCGGAAGATCCGAACCGGTGGACTATGGGGGATGTCTGTCCCATGGCCCGACCCCACCTGCGGGTTCAAGTGCGCGCGCTTTACCGTGGGTTTAGCAGGGATGCAAGCCCCCTGCCCCTTTGCGCCATGAAACAAGCGCGAAATCAGCTCAATAGCGTGCGCTCGACCACCCAATAGGCCCCGATCAGGCCAATAATGGCTGAGGCTGGCACGGCGATCCGCGCGCGGTACCACGATTTGCGGCCAAACCACAGTCCAACGGCGAGAAAGGCAATGGCGATCGTGGTCAGCTGGCCAATTTCGACACCGATGTTAAAGCCGATCAGTGCCGGGACGAATTGATCGGCAGGCAGGCCAAAATCTTGCAACACCGAAGCAAAGCCCAAGCCGTGCAAGAGGCCAAAACCGAAGATTACGACAGGGCGCCAGCGCGACAGGCGGTCGTTGAGGATGTTT
The DNA here is from genome assembly GCA_003512825.1 of Paracoccaceae bacterium. GTDB lineage: Bacteria > Pseudomonadota > Alphaproteobacteria > Rhodobacterales > Rhodobacteraceae > UBA9554. Next base: position 9,037 of record DOOI01000217.1, read on the forward strand.
TCCACTGCGACAAAGGCGATAGAGGCGGCAATCAGCGGTTCGACGATGGCAGAAGGCACTGAGACCAAGCCCATCGCTCCGGCGGCGAGGGTCACGGTATGGGCGATGGTAAACGCCGAGACCTGCCACAAGAGCGTGCTGAGTTTGGTGGAGAGAAAGAACAGCGCCAACACGAAGAGAATATGGTCGAGGCCCTTGGGCAAGATATGGTCAAAGCCTACGGGGATATAGTCGAGCAAGGCAGAGACTGCGGATTTTGGCGCGCCTTGCCCTGCAAGGGAAATTTCGGGCGAAGTCGTGCCGGGGGAAATCAGGCCCGTGAAGGGCACTTCGGGGCCTTGCTGGCGCAGCACCAAGCTGCCAAATCCCTGCCCCCAGCCCAGCGAGAGGGCTTGGGTATCGGGCGGCAAATCGGCGGTCAGGGTGAGCAAGGTGGTGCGCGCGAGGGAAAAGTCACCCGGATCTTGGACATCGAGCGCTGCCTCTCGCAGCGCAAGGCGGGTGCCATCGGCGGAGAGCGGCATGTTTTCAAGGATGTTGGGCAATGCGGCGCGCAGACGGTCGGCAAAGACGTCTGGCGCAAGCGCGCGGAGTGTGTCGTAATCCGCATTCTCGGGGCTTTCATTGGTGTCGCTGACAACGTCAAGGTTAATCCCTGCGACAAAGGCCTCGCCATTGAGGCGCAGCACCAAGCGGACCTCACCGGAATGAGACATGTCTGCGATTGTGGGCATGACCTCATGCGCGCGCGCGGGGCCGATCACAAAACCGACAAAGGCAATTGACAAGATGAACGCAGCACTCACCCTTGCAAACATGAAATACATTGTCCTTTCCTTATTCTTAAGTAGCGCGGCGCTTCCAGCGTTCAGCCATGAATTGTGGCTTGAACCTGAGAAATGGCAAGTGCCTGTTGGCACTGAAATACGCGCGCATATTCGAAATGGCGAGAAGTTGAAGGGGCTTGATCTGGCTTGGTTCGAGAACCGGATTGACCGCTTGGAGCGCCATGATGGGGGCGGCGTGACGGCGATCACGGGGCGGATGGGCGATGTGCCCGCCGTCATAACGCCAGCGGCAGAGGGGCTCAATGTGCTGGTTTATCAATCGCCGCCCTCGACGCTGAAATATGACAGTTGGGAGAAATTCGAAGGATTTGCCC
>DOOI01000217.1:10481-10903 GCA_003512825.1 Paracoccaceae bacterium
GAAATTCGAAGGATTTGCCCGCCATAAGGATCACGCTTGGGCTGTGGCCACCCATGAGGCGCGGGGCTGGTCGCGCGAGGATGTGACCGAGATTTATACCCGCCATGCCAAGGCTTTGGTGCGGGGCGGCACAGCACAGACCGCCTTTGTCGACGGGGTGACTGCGATGGAAACAGAATTCGTCGCGCTGAATGACCCGCATGAGCCAAACTTGGCTGCCATGCAGGTGCAGCTTTACTATCAAGACAGGCCGCGTGCGGGGGCGCAGATCGAAGTGTTTGAGCGTGACGGTGCGGGCGATGTGGCGGTCTTTTTGCTCAAGACGGACGCCGAGGGGCGGGCCGCGGTGCCAGTAGACGCGGGACATGTGTATTTGCTAGACGCTGTCGTTTTGCGGGAAGCCAAGCCAGAGGCGGGGGTTA
>DOOI01000136.1:0-246 GCA_003512825.1 Paracoccaceae bacterium
AATCACTCCCCCGACCCTTCAAAACCCCGCCCTCCAGCGGGTTTTTTCTTCTCCCCGCAGCGCAAGACCGCCGCGGAAGGGCGCTCTTGCGGTCAAGGTCGCCGCTTTATCATTTCTCTGGTCCTCCTCGCGCGGGTCGAGATCCTAGACAGGCTGGAAAGCATCGACGCGAAAATCGGCACATCGGAAAAAACTTCCTTACACCCGGCTATCTGAAACGGAGTGGCGGCCTCCCCCCCCCCCTGA
>DOOI01000136.1:469-1502 GCA_003512825.1 Paracoccaceae bacterium
CGGCACATCTGAAAAAACTTCCTTACACCCTGCTATCTGAAACGGAGTGGCGGCCTCCCTCCCCCCTTGCCCGTTCCTCGCCCCCTCGCCATAACCCCAAGCTATGAGCGTGGCCCCTTTACCCATTGAAACGGCTATCCCCGATCTCTTGGCGGCCCTCCGCGCCAAGGGCCGTGCTGTGCTGCAAGCACCGCCGGGGGCGGGTAAAACCACCCGTGTGCCACTCGCGCTTCTTGAAGCCGCGATCACCCCGCAAAAGATCCTCATGCTGGAGCCCCGCCGCCTCGCCGCACGCGCCAGCGCCGAGCGTATGGCCGAGACATTGGGCCAGCCCGTGGGCCAGACCGTGGGCTACCGCATTCGCGGCGAATCCCGTGTCAGCCAGAACACAAAAATCGAAGTCGTCACCGAAGGTATCCTCACACGTCTGATCCAATCCGACCCCGAACTGTCCGGCATCGGTTGCGTTATCTTCGACGAATTTCATGAAAGAAACCTGAACGCCGATCTGGGCCTCGCGCTCTGCCTCGAAATCGCCGAGCTGCGTGATGATCTGATCCTCCTGCCGATGTCCGCCACGCTGGACGCTGCCCCAGTGGCCGCCTTGATGCAGGCCCCCATCATCACTTCCGAAGGGCGTGCTTTCCCGGTGGAAATTCGCCACCGAGACCGCCCCCTTGGCCCCCGCGAACGGATCGAAGACGCCACCACCGAAACCATTCTCGCCGCCCTCCCTGAAACCGAAGGCGGCGTGCTGGTGTTTTTGCCCGGCGAAGGCGAAATCCGTCGCACCGAGGCGATCTTGCGGCCCCGCATCCCCGACGGCATCCACCTGCGCCCCCTTTTCGGCGCGATGGATTTCCGCGACCAGCGCGCCGCCATTGCGCCCTGCACCTCGGGCCGCAAGATCGTGCTGGCGACGTCGATTGCCGAAACCTCTCTGACGATCGAGGATATCCGCATCGTGGTGGATGCAGGCCGTGCCCGACGCGCCCGCTTCGACCCCGGGTCAGGCATGTCGCGGCTTGTGACC
>DOOI01000136.1:1796-2223 GCA_003512825.1 Paracoccaceae bacterium
ACCCGCGCCGAAGCCACCCAGCGCACAGGCCGCGCAGGTCGCGTGGCTCCGGGCCTGTGCTATCGGCTCTGGACCAAAGGCGAAGAAGGCGCGCTCGCGGCCTTTCCACCGCCCGAAATCGAAACCGCCGATCTGGCAGGTCTCGCGCTTGATCTGGCGCTCTGGGGAGCCCCGCCCGATCAATTGCCCTTCCTAACCCAGCCCCCCCAAGGGGCCTTGGCAGAAGCACAATCCCTCCTGGCGATGCTGGGGGCACTCGATCCGTCCTCACTTGCAGGCACCGCCTTGCCGCATTCCGAGGCGGGGTTGTCTTCTGATCAGCCACCAAACAGCCCCCTTCAAGGCCGCCCCGTGGGCCAGATCACCCCCCATGGGCGCGCGCTGGAGGCCCTGCCGCTGCACCAGCGTCTGGGTCATATGCTGCCGC
>DOOI01000136.1:2477-6549 GCA_003512825.1 Paracoccaceae bacterium
GCCGCTGCACCCGCGTCTGGGTCATATGCTGCTGCTTGGCGGCCCCAAAGCTGCCCCGCTCTCTGCCCTGATCGCCGAGCGCGACCCCTTGCCCCGCAGCGCACCCGTCGATCTGTCCCTGCGCCTTGCTGCTGTGATCGACCCCAAGCGCTACGCCGAAGACCATCCCCACCCCGCCCATCGGGGCACTCTCGAGCGCATCCGTGACGAGGCCCGCCGCCTCACGCCTCTCGCAGGCCCTGACGCCCCGCTCTCGCCCGCCGAACTGGCCGCCCTCGCCTATCCCGACCGCATCGGTCAACGCCGCAAGGGCGACGCCCCGCGCTACCTGCTCTCAGGCGGCAAGGGTGCCTCGCTGCCCGAAACCGACCCCCTCGCCCTTGCCCCCTTCCTTGTCGTCACCGACACCGACGGCAACCCGCGCGAAGCCACCATCCGCCAAGCCATCCCGATCACCCTGTCTCAACTCCGCACCCTCTTCTCAGACCAGATCACCATCCGGCGCACCTGCGACTGGTCCCCCCGCGAGGCCCGCGTCCAAGCCCGCCTCCAAGAAACCCTCGGTGCCCTCACCCTTGAGGACCGCCTCTGGAAAGACGCCCCCCCAGAGGCCATCGCCCGCGCCATGCTTGACGGCATCCGCACCCTCCCCCTCCCCCTTTCCGATGCTGCCCAGCGCTTTCGCGCCCGCGTCTCCCTTGTTCGGGCCGCAGGCATCCCCCTGCCCGACCTTTCCGACGACAATCTCCGCGCCACCCTCGAAGACTGGCTCTTGCCCTATCTCAAATCCACCCGCACTGCCGCCGAATGGAAATCCTTCGACCTCCTCCCCGCACTGCGCGCCTGCCTGACATGGGACGAACACCAAAGCCTCGATCGCGCCGCCCCGGCATCTTTCACCACCCCGCTGGGCCGCGACATCCCCATCGATTACGCAGGCGAGCACCCCGAAATCACCCTCCGCCTGCAAGAAATGTTCGGCCAAACCACCCACCCTCAGGTGGCAGGCCGTCCGCTGCGCGTCACGCTCCTGTCGCCCGGCCAAAAGCCAGTGCAAACCACCATGGATATTCCCGGTTTTTGGGACAGCTCCTATGCCGATGTCCGCAAAGACATGCGAGGCCGCTATCCGCGTCACCCATGGCCGGAAAACCCACGCGAAGCCGACCCCACATTGCGCGCCAAGCCCCGCGGCACCTGACGCACAGGTGTCTCAATGTTTGCAAAACAGCGCCATTTCCGTTATGGTTGCAAAAAAGAAACGAGCAACCATGATCCTTTCCGTTAGAAATGCCTTTGCCGCTTCGGTCGGCCCCATCTTGTCACGCCCGCATCGGCGCCAAGTCGCCGCCCTGTGCCTGCGCCGCAAAGGCAGTCGCGCCGAAGTGCTGATGATCACCTCACGCGGCACAGGTCGGTGGATCTTGCCCAAAGGCTGGCCCATCGCCGGCCTGTCGGATGCCGAAGCCGCAATGCAAGAAGCATGGGAAGAAGCAGGCGTGCGCGCCGCGCCACGCGGCCTCATGCCCTTGGGCACCTACCGGGCCGTAAAGACCCGCACCAAGGGCCTGCCCGAACCCGTCAACACAATCGTCTACGCCTGTGACGTCACCGATCTGGCATCGAAATGGCCCGAATCTCATCAGCGCCGACGTCGCTGGATGCGCCCCGAAGATGCCGCTCATTTGGTGCGTGAGCCCGGCCTCAAACGCCTTCTGCGCGATGCCAGCCTTCTACATCGGGCAAAGTAGGCCCAACGTAACAGTTTTGTAACAACGCAGACGGGTTTCCTGCCCTGAAAGCCTTGCCAGCCCGATGCGCCCCCGCTACCCCAAGGACCAAATAAGCGCAGTCGAAGGGGTCTCACATGTCCAATCCATCGCCCAACACCCATTGGAAGACCCTCGACAAAGATCTCTCGCGGATCACGGCGCTGGAATATGCCACATCCTATGTCTCGCGTCCGATGATCGGACTGGGCATTTCGCTGGCCTTCATGGTGCTGGCCGGATTGGGCGCGATGATCCTTTTTGGCGGCAATCAACACACGATGATCGTCGTCGCCGCGGCGATCTTCGGCGCCTATATGGCGATCAATATCGGGGCCAATGACGTCGCCAACAACATGGGGCCCGCGGTTGGGGCCAATGCCCTTACCATGGGCGGGGCCATCGCCATTGCGGCAATCTTCGAGAGCTTGGGGGCCTTGGTCGCGGGCGGCGATGTGGTCACGACGATTTCCAAAGGCATCATCTCGCAAGAAAGCGTTGCCCAAACCTCCACGTTCATCTGGGCGATGATGGCTGCGCTGATTTCCTCGGCGCTCTGGGTCAACCTCGCCACCTATCTCGGCGCACCTGTCTCAACCACGCATTCGGTCGTGGGGGGCGTCATGGGCGCGGGTATCGCGGCGGCAGGCTTTGGTGCGGTGAATTGGGCAACGATGAGCACAATCGCGGCCAGCTGGGTGATTTCGCCACTCTTGGGCGGGATCATCGCAGCCGCCTTCTTGGCCTTCATCAAAGCCAAGGTGATCTATGTCGACGACAAGATTGCCGCTGCGCGCCGCTGGGTGCCTGTGCTGATCGCCATCATGGCCGGGGCCTTTGCCGCTTACCTGTCTCTCAAAGGGCTGAAACATCTGGTAAAAATCACGATGGGCCACGCGCTCTTGATCGGCGTCGGCATCGGGTTCGCGGCATGGCTCTTGTCGCGCCCGATGATTGCACGTCAATCGCGCGGGCTGGAAAACCGCAACAAATCGCTCAAAGTGCTGTTCGGCCTGCCGCTGGTGCTTTCTGCTGCCATGCTCTCCTTCGCGCATGGCGCGAATGACGTGGCCAATGCGGTCGGCCCCTTGGCAGCCATCGTGCACGCCTCGGAATTCGGCGATGTGCAGTCCAAAGTAGAGATCCCCCGCTGGGTGATGATCATCGGCGCTTTCGGCATCTCCTTTGGCCTCTTCCTCTTTGGTCCGAAACTGATCCGCATGGTTGGCAGTCAGATCACCAAACTCAACCCGATGCGGGCCTATTGCGTTGCCCTATCAGCGGCACTGACGGTGATCGTGGCCTCTTGGCTGGGCCTTCCGGTTTCCTCGACCCATATTGCCGTCGGCGCGGTCTTTGGCGTGGGCTTCTTTCGCGAATGGCACGCCGAACGGCGCAAGCGGCTCAACCTCTCGGGTGGCAAACCCTCCAAGGTCATCGCCGCCGAAGAGCGCAGCCGCCGCAAATTGGTGCGCCGTTCCCATTTCATGACGATCGTCGCAGCATGGATCATCACTGTGCCTGCGGCTGCCGCCATGTCGGCTGTGATCTTTTTGGTGCTGAACCGCTTGGCCGGATAATCCGCGCTGCGCCTATTCCGTCGCCGCGCCCTGCGTGGTCCATGCCTCCAAAGTGGCGGCGGAAATCACCTGTACCAATTCGCGGCCCAGACTGGCCAAGACCACCTCTAGGACAACATCCGCGGCAATCATTCCCTCGGTGTCAATCCGTGGCAGATCAAAGCCGAACACCCCGTCGCGCAGCACCGCCATAGTAAACCCGGCATCATAGCCCGCGCGCAATGTCGACGAGACGCAATGGTTCACGCTGGCCCCGACCACTGCCAGACGTTTGATCCCTCGCGCCTCCAGCCATTGCGCCAAACCCGTCGCGCCAAAGGCACCTGACGTCCGCTTCACAAACACCGCCTCCCCCGCCAAAGGAAGCGCACAGTCCATCGGCGCGAACCCCGGCCTGTCCCGACGAAAGCGGGACGCAGGATTGGGATCATCATGATGCACATGCACCACGGTCCACCCCTGCGCGCGATACAGCGCCAAGGCCCCCGCAACCACGGCCTCAGCCCCCGGATTAGACCGCCCCGGCCCCTCCGCTGCCGCAAGTTCGGTGCGCCGCGCAAACTCCTGCTGCAAATCAATGACCAGTAACGCTGTGTTCATCATTTCTCTTTTCCAGACGCCCAGCGGAGGCCTGCGCGAAGACACCGTTAAAAAGGCGTTCTCGCCCCCCCCCCTCTGCCCAGCGCGCCCGTTAACCTGCAACGTCATGACGCCAACCAGACG
>DOOI01000122.1:0-11169 GCA_003512825.1 Paracoccaceae bacterium
ACCAATTCAGTGGGGGCACACCAGTGATGCTGCCGCTGTTGTTCTGGATGGCGTCGATGACGACACTATTGCCATTGCCTTCAATCGTGACCGAAATCAGGTTTCCATAGGCGGTCGCCCCTACGCCGCAGGTCACTGAGCCGCCAGTGTCGATGTCATCAATCGTGGCTTGAACCAGATTTCCCTGCTCATCGCGATCAGACCCAATTGGATCAATCATGTGACGCAATTCAGAGGATTGCCCGATTGGGGTTCTGGTAAATTCCTGTGCCAAGCCAAAGCAGGGCAGAACGGTAAAACTGAGAGTGACGGTCGCTAGCCTGACACCGCGCTCGATATGAGCAAAGTGAAGGTTCAGTCGAGGTCCTGCCACGTTTGGCTTGGCCAGTAATGTCATCGAAACGCCCCTTTTCGATTATGAACAGCTGAAATAAAGCTGGTGACCCACACTAGCTGGGGGGGGCGGCCAGCGGATCAGACTGTGGGGCAGCGACTTTTGACCTCAAAGGGCACCGAAACCCTGCGGTTTTTGGGCGAAAATCATCGAGTCTTTCGAGCCGTTTAGGGGGGCGACCTGGCAAGGCTGAATTGCCCAAAAGGGCGAAAAAGCATTGCTCGAAAGGGAAACAAGCAACGCCGAAAATTAGCGAACAATCTGTTTTTATTGGAAAGTATCGGTGCGAGCTTTCCACCATAGCCCGCCGTTTTTGTGCAAGCCAAATCAGCGCTTTGATCTGGCAAGTAGGGCTTTCTCCTCGGTCAAAGACGCGCGGATGCCAGATCGGCCCAACTCCGCCCAAGCCCTGCAAAGCGACTCACCCTTGCTGCAATCAAGGCGCGTTCAGGCGCGATTGCCCCAAAGGCACAGGTGCGGGCCGTTGTTTTGACAACGCTCTCACGCTTCGCCACGCCAGCGGGCTTGCCCTTTTCGGCCCGGCTGGCTTATAGAGACGCGTCATTCAAAAACTGTCGGAGAAGGTCATGGCGGGCCATTCAAAATGGGCCAATATTCAGCATCGCAAGGGTCGTCAGGATTCGATCCGCTCGAAGCTGTTTTCAAAGCTGTCGAAAGAAATCACAGTTGCCGCAAAGATGGGCGACCCTGATCCCGATAAAAACCCGCGTTTGCGTCTGGCCGTGAAGGAAGCGAAAGCCGTTTCCATGCCGAAAGACAATATCGAGCGGGCGATCAAGAAATCCATCGGTGGCGATGCGGATACCTACGAAGAAATCCGCTACGAGGGCTATGGCCCTGGCGGCGTTGCCGTGATCGTCGAAGCGATGACCGACAACCGCAATCGCACCGCGTCCAATGTGCGGTCCACTTTCGCCAAGAACGGTGGAAACCTCGGCGAGACAGGGTCTGTCGGGTTCATGTTCGAGAAAAAAGGCGAGATCACCTATCCCGCTTCTGTGGGCGATGCCGATAGCGTCATGCTGGCAGCAATCGAAGCCGGCGCCGAAGACGTAGAAAGCTCCGATGAAGGCCACGTGATCTGGTGCGCGGATACGGACCTGAACGAAGTGTCCAACGCGCTCGAAACTGCACTGGGTGAGTCGACGTCAACCAAATTTGTCTGGCAGCCCAGCACAACCACCGAGCTAGACCTTGACGGTATGCAAAAGCTGATGAAGTTGATCGACGCCCTTGAGGATGACGACGACGTCCAGCGCGTCACCGCGAATTTCGAAGCCTCAGATGACGTGATGAACCAACTCTAATCTGTGCGTTTCTAGTAGCAAGGGCGCCCTCCGGGGCGCCCTTTTGCGTGTCTGGCGCACCTTAGCCGCTATTCTTGGCTCAACACGGCCGCTGCGCGTTTGACCGCCCGCGTCAATGCCGCAAGGGGCGCGCTGGTCAATTGGCGGACCTGCCAGACTAAAGGCGTCGTGAATGGCGCGGCCTCCGGCAGGGCCACCAACCGCCCCGCAGCAAGATCATCTCGCGCCAAGACCTCAGGGTTTAACCCCCACCCCAACCCAAGCCGCGCGGCCTCCAAAAATCCTTGTGACGTGGGCAAGCGGAGGACCGGGGGGGCAAGCTTTTGTCCTGTCGCGGCCAGCATCCATTGATGCTGCAAGCTGTCCTTTTCGTTGAATTGCAGCATCGGCGCCACTGCCAGCGCGTCTGCTGTCACACCATGTGGAAAATACCGCGCCTGATAGGTCGGCGTGCAGGTGGCTTTATAGCGGATTGCGCCCAGCGGCGTCGCGGCACATCCCTGCACCCGGGCCGTATGATCGGTGATTGCTGCCACGACTTCTCCCCGCCGCAGCCAATCTGCCGAATGGGCTTGGTCGTCAATCACGATATCAAACAGATAATCAAAGCCCACCAAGGCTGGCAAAAACCACACCGCCAAACTATCGGCATTCACGGCAATCCGCAGCCGGGCAGGGGGCGCAGACTGGCCAATATCGGCCATCAGCTTTCCTTCCAACAACGCCACATCCGAGGCATGCCGGGCCAGCAACACCCCCTCCGGCGTTGCCCGACAGGGTATCGCTCGGATCACCAAGGATGTGCCCACGCGGTTCTCCAAGGCCTTGATCCGCTGTGAAATGGCCGAAGGCGTCACCCCCAATTGAGCCGCCGCCAACTCAAACGAGCCCGTGGAAACCACAGCGGCAAGAGCAGCAAGTTGAGCGGTATCCAGTTGCATTAGCAAAACTTAATCAGAGTGAATTTCTTTCGCTAGTCTAAATCAACACCCCCTGCTAGGCCGTCTGACAAAAGGAGTGCCTATCATGTCCGCAGCAGTCGCAGGCTTTGGCCTCGGATTGTCCTTGATCATTGCCATAGGCGCGCAAAATGCTTTTGTGCTGCGCCAAGGTCTCTTGCGCCAACATGTTCTGGCCGTCGTCCTCATTTGTGCGGTTTCAGATGCCGTGCTGATTTCTGTGGGCGTTGCAGGCTTTGGAGCATTGGCCACGGCGCTTCCGTGGTTAGAGCCGGTGATGCGATATGGCGGTGTGGCTTTTCTTGCCGTTTACGGGTTTCGCGCCCTCCGCTCGGCTTGGACAAGCAGTGGCGTGCTCAAAGCCAGCGGTGAGGCCGGTAGCCTTAAGTCAGCGCTTCTCACCTGCCTCGCCTTTACGTGGCTCAATCCTCACGTCTACCTTGATACTGTTGTGCTCCTTGGCTCGATTTCGTCTCAATACCCCAATAAACTCGCCTTTGCCTTGGGGGGCATTACAGCAAGTTTCGTTTTCTTCTTTTCTTTGGGCTTTGGCGCGCGGCTGCTCGCGCCGTTTTTTGCGCGTCCTCTCGCATGGCGTATCCTCGACGCCCTTGTGGGCGCTCTGATGTGGGCTATCGCGGTAAAACTCCTGCTAGGGCAATAGCGCCTCTTGCACCTTACTTGTTAACATGTGCTCTATATCTCCATGAGCACAGACAGACCCATCCGCCCCGTGCTCGGCATTTTCTGGATGCTGGTCACCGGGCTTCTCTTTGTCGGCGTTACCGCCTTGGTCAAATACCTCGGCCCCGAGGTGCCCGCCCCGCAAGCGGCCTTCTTGCGCTATGCGCTAGGGCTGATTTTTCTGCTGCCCATGCTGCCAGCCGTCGCGCGTGCCCATCTCTCGCGCCAAGATTGGGGCCTCTTCGCTTTGCGGGGCCTTGGCCATTCGATTGCCGTCGCTTTGTGGTTTTTTGCGATGGCGCGGATCCCGATCGCAGATGTCACCGCAATGAACTACCTTGCACCCATCTATGTCACCATTGGCGCGGCTGTATTCTTGGGGGAAAAACTTGCCCTTCGTCGCATCCTTGCCATTGGAATTGCGCTGATTGGGGCCTTGATCATTCTTAGGCCAGGTTTCCGTGAAGTCGGATCTGGCCATCTTGCCATGCTGGCGGCGGCGGTGGTCTTTGGCGGGTCTTATCTGCTCGCCAAAATGATGACGGACCGCACCAATGCCACGGTCGTTGTGGCGCAGCTGTCTTTCTGGGTCACCCTTGGCCTCATTCCCATGGCCTGGAGCGTTTGGGAAACCCCCGATCTTCATACGATCACCATTCTGATGGTCGTGGCGACTCTGGCCACAGCGGGCCATTACACGATGACACTGGCGTTCTCCGTGGCCCCAGTCACCGTCACCCAGCCTGTGACCTTTCTTCAACTGGTCTGGGCCGTTTCCTTGGGCGCCTTTGTCTTTGGCGAGCCGATAGACCCTTGGGTTGTCGTGGGCGGTCTGGTCATTTTGGGTGCGGTCAGCTTCATCACATGGCGCGAAGCCGTGTTGAAGCGCCGCACCATCACACCGCCTGCCAACGCCACCAAAGTGTAGCGCTAGGCGCCGGGGTTCAGCAGCCGGGCAAACACCCCTTCTGCGGTAATTTCCCCCACGGGCGCCCCATTGCGCGTTACCAAAACAGGGTGCGCCTGCGCCGCCATCAACACCATGACCTCCGACAAAGGCGCGCGCGCCTCCACCTGTCGGGCCGTTGGCGCATCCTGCCTCGGCCCCATCACATCCTCCGCCACCAATACGCCAAGCGGATTCATATGCGCGACGAATTCCGCCACATATTCGGTGGCGGGCGCGCGGAATATTTCCTGCGGCGTGCCGCATTGCACGATCCGCCCCCCCTCCATGATCGCAATCCGATTTCCCAGCCGAAACGCCTCATCAAGGTCGTGACTGACAAACAATATGGTCCGCTTCAGCCGCGTTTGCAGGTCCAGCAATTCATCTTGCAATCGCGTGCGGATCAACGGATCGAGCGCCGAAAATGGCTCATCCATCAGCAAGATGGGCGCATCCGTGGCAAAGGCTCGGGCCAAACCAACGCGCTGCTGCATGCCACCCGACAACTCTCCCACCTTGCGCTCCGCCCAATCGGCAAGCCCAACCAGTTCCAGTTGTTCTTCGGTCTTGCGGGCACGCGCGGCCCTCTCCACGCCTGCCAATTCCAGCCCTAGCCACACATTTTCCCGCACGCTGCGCCATGGCAATAGACCGAATTGCTGAAATACCATCGAGACGGAGGTCTGCCGCACCCGCCGAAGGGCCTCGCCCGTCGCTGCGGTCACATTAATCCGTCCCGCAGGCGTCGTGACATGGACCGCACCGCGCACGACCGGGTTCAACGCGTTCACAGCCCGCAACAGCGTTGACTTGCCTGACCCTGACAGCCCCATCAGAACAAGGATTTCACCCTCGTCAACTTCGAGCGAACAGTTATGAACGCCCAGCACCTGTCCCGTTGCGGCCTGCACCTCAGAGCGCGTCTGCCCTTGATCCATCAAAGAAAGCGCCGCCTCAGGCGTATCGCCAAAGACGATGGAGACAGCGTCAAACTCAATCGCGCATCCCATCAGCGTTCCACCTTCAACATCCGGTCCAGCGCGATTGCCACCGCGACAATCACAAATCCACTCTCAAACCCCAGCGCAATATTGACCGACCCCAAGGCCCGCACCACAGGCACACCCAGCCCGTCCGCCCCAACCAGTGCCGCAATCACCACCATCGACAGCGACAGCATGATGGTCTGGTTCAGCCCCGCCATGATCTGTGGAAAGGCATAGGGCAGCTCCACTTTGGCAAGCACTTGCCGCGGTGTTGCGCCAAATGCCAAGGCAGCCTCGCGCAGCGCCACAGGCACCGAAGAAACCCCCAGCTCCGTCAGCCGGATCGGCGCAGGCAGAACGAAAATACAGGTCGCCACCAGACCCGGCACCATTCCAATAGAAAAAAGCGCAATCATCGGGATCAGATACACGAAGGTCGGGATCGTCTGCATCATATCGAGCAAAGGTCGTAAGGCGCGCGAAAACTTCGCATTATGCGCGGCCTTGATACCAATAGGCACACCCACCCCCATACAAACGAGGCAGGCGTATAGGATAAGTGTCAGGCTTTCCATCGTCTCATCCCAATAGCCTTGGTTGATCACGAATAAAAAGCACCCTCCCACAATGGCAACCCGGCTCCATTGCCGTTGCAAGACCCATGTAAGGCCACAAAATCCAGCCACCAAAATCAGCGCAGGCACCGCTTCCAATACCGATAAAGTGCCATCAATCAGAAACGACAGCCCGTCATCAATCCGCTCGAAAAACACGGGAAAACTATTGATAATCCAATCGAAAAACGCCTTCATCCAGCGCCCGAGTGGGATTTTCTGGTCATCAAGCCACGTCATTTTCTCTGCGGTCTCCGTTTGCCTTGTTCAGGCCGGGGCAGCTGCCCCGCGCAAAACTCTGCGCGAAGATGTGGCGCAGCAGGTCTCCCTCCTGCGCCACATTGCCTTCTCAAAGACCAAGCGCTGCCTTGACCGCGCCCATCGCATCGCCGCCGTCTTTGGTGGTCACACCGTCAAGCCAGCCGCTCAGAACATCCGGGTTTGCTGTCAGCCACGCGCTTGCAGCTTTGCCGGGATCGGTGCCATCGTTCAGGATCGCGCCCATGATCTCGTTTTCCATTTTCAGCGAAAATGAAAGGTTGGTCAGCAGCTTACCAATGTTTTCACATTCCGCGACATATCCGGCGCGCGTGTTGGTATAGACCGTCGCACCCCCGAAATCAGGGCCAAACACATCATCACCGCCAGTGAGGTAAGACATCGCGAAATTGGCGTTCATCGGATGCGGTTCCCAACCGAGAAAGACAACGGGCTCGCCCTTTTTCTCTGCCCGCGCCACTTGCGCCAGCATCCCTTGTTCAGAGCTTTCCACCACTTCAAACCCCTTGAGGCCAAAAGCGTCGCCCTCAATCATTTCAAGGATCAAGCGGTTGCCGTCATTTCCCGGCTCAATACCGTAAATCTTTCCTTCCAGCGCCTCTTTATGGGCGGCGATATCGGCAAAATCCTTGATGCCAAGATCGGCTGCGGCCTTGTTTATGGCCAGCGTGTATTTCGCCCCTTCAAGGTTTGCGCGGACTGTGTCCACGGTTTTGGCGTCGCGGTAGCTGGCAATGTCGCCTTCCATCGTTGGCATCCAATTGCCAAGGAAGACGTCGACATCTCCTTTTGCCATCGAAGCGTAAGTCACAGGAACAGACAGCACTTTGATGTCGGTCTCATAGCCGAGTGCGCCCAAGACGGTGGTGGCCGCAGCAGTGGTGGCGGTGATATCCGTCCAGCCGACATCCGAGAACGTAACCTTGTCACACTGCGCGTAGGCGGGCAGGGCGGTGACAAGGGCAAGTGCGGTCAACGTTTTGCGAAAGGTCATGGAAATCTCCTAAATCGGTTCACTCTTGTAAGTTTGTTGTTGATTGACGAGTCAACAAAAAACATTCAAGCCTGAGATGCAACTCTAAATTCGGTATGATTATGCCCAAGCTTGGCATGGAGCCTATACGTCGACAGGCGCTGGTGGAAGCCACGATCGCAGAGATCGGGGCGGTCGGCACGTTGGACGTGACCGTCGCACAAATCGCGCGCCGCGCCGGAATGTCCTCGGCGCTGGCGCATCACTATTTCGGCGGCAAAGAGCAGATTTTCCTCGCCGCCATGCGCCATGTGATGAGTGTCTATGCCGCCGAAGTGCGCGGCGCACTTGTCATGGCGCATACACCCAGTGACCGCGTGGAAGCCATCGTGCGGGCTTCGTTTTCGCGGCGCAACTTTCGCACCGAAACCGTCGCGGCGTGGATGAATTTCTACGTTCTTGCCCAAGCGAGCCAAGAGGCGCGCCACCTCCTGACCATCTATCACCGCCGCCTGCATTCCAATCTCACATATGCGTTGCGCCCTTTGGTGGGGGAGCGCACGCAAGCCGTGGCCGAACGGGTCGCCGCCCTTATTGATGGGACCTACCTGCGTCAATCCTTGGGCCGTGAAACGCCAAACGCGACTGCCGCCGTCTCTCAGATCCTCGGTTATTTCCACCTCGAACGCGCGCAAGGTTATCAATGAAGCCCAATATCCTCGTCATCATGGTCGACCAGCTCAACGGCACCCTTTGGCCCGATGGGCCAGCCGACTGGCTGCACGCGCCACATCTCAAAGCCTTGGCCAAACGATCCGCACGGTTTCAAAATTGCTACACGGCGTCGCCACTTTGCGCGCCTGCGCGGGCCTCTTTCATGGCGGGCCAATTGCCCTCGCGCACAGGCGTCTATGACAATGCCGCCGAGTTTGCCTCGTCCATTCCAACCTTCGCGCATCACTTGCGCCGCGCTGGCTATCATACGGCTTTATCAGGAAAAATGCACTTTGTAGGCCCTGATCAGCTGCATGGTTTCGAAGAGCGGCTGACCACAGATATCTACCCGGCTGATTTCGGTTGGACCCCCGACTACCGCAAGCCCGGCGAGCGCATCGATTGGTGGTATCACAACATGGGTTCCGTCACTGGCGCAGGTGTGGCCGAGATCACCAACCAAATGGAATATGACGACGAGGTTGCCTTTAACGCCGTGCAAAAGATCTATGATCTGTCCCGCGGAGCCGACGCTCGGCCATGGTGCCTCACGGTCAGTTTCACCCATCCGCACGACCCCTATGTCGCGCGCCGCAAATATTGGGATCTTTACGAGGATTGCGCGCATCTGATGCCCGAGGTCGGCCCTATCCCCTATGACGAGCAAGACGCCCATTCCAAGCGGATCTTCGACGCGAACGACTGGCGCAGCTATGACCTTACGCCAGACATGATCCAGCGCTCCCGCCGTGCCTATTTCGCCAATATCTCCTACCTCGACGACAAGGTTGGCGAGTTAATGGCGGTGCTTGACGCCACCCGTCAGGAGGCAATCGTCGTCTTCGTGTCCGATCACGGCGACATGCTGGGCGAGCGCGGCCTGTGGTATAAAATGAACTTCTTTGAGGGATCGGCGCGTGTGCCGCTCATGGTGGCGGCGCCCTCGATGTCGGCGGGCTTGGTGACAGAGGCCGTCTCCACGCTCGATGTCTGCCCCACCTTATGCGATCTCGCAGGGGTCTCGATGGCGGATGTCATGCCTTGGACCGATGGCGAATCCCTTGTCGGCCTCAGCGATGGCCGACACCGCGAGTCGCCGGTGCGAATGGAATACGCCGCCGAGGCGTCCTATGCCCCCCTCGTTGGCCTGCGAAGCGGAAAATACAAACACATCCGCTGCGCGCTCGATCCCGATATGCTCTTTGATCTCGAAGCAGACCCGCATGAGCGCACCAACCTTGCTCAAGACCCGGCCCACGCGGCCACAGCCGCAGCCTTGCGCGCGCAAAGCGAAGCGCTCTGGGATCTGTCGCGCTTTGATGCCGCCGTGCGTGAAAGTCAGGCGCGTCGTTGGGTGGTATATGAAGCCCTCCGAAATGGCGCCTATTTCCCATGGGACTACCAACCCCTGCAAAAGGCCTCCGAGCGCTATATGCGAAACCATATGGACCTCAATATTCTTGAAACCTCCAAACGCTTCCCGCGTGGAGAATGACAATGCCAAGGATTTATGGCCGGGCGACGTCGTCCAATGTGCAAATGGTCATGTGGGGCGCAGCGGAACTGGGCCTCGCAGTCGAGCGTCTTGACTATGGCTTTGGCCATGCAAGCACCAAGACGCCTGAGTTTCTCGCCCGCAACCCGATGGGACTCGTGCCCGTGTTGCAAGACGGTGATCTGACGGTCTGGGAGAGCGCCGCGATCTTGCGCTACCTTTGTGCGGAATATGGCCATGCGCCGTTTTACCCGGCATCGCCCCGCACCCGCGCGCCCCTCGATATCTGGGCAGAGTGGATCAAATCAACCTTTACGCCCGCGCTGCTGAACGGTCTGTTTTATCCGCTGGTGCGCCGCGATCCTGCCTCCTTTCCCCCAACCCAGATCCAAGACGCCGCTGCGGCCATAGCGCCTCTGGCCAAGATGTTGGATACGCGCTTGGGGCAAGGACCATGGATCGCAGGCACAGACTTCACCTTCGCTGACATCTCTTGCGGCCATTTGCTTTATCGCTACTTCGGCCTGCCTTTCGATCGCATCGACACCCCCAACCTCGCGGCCTATTACAGCCGCCTCCAAAACCGTCCCGCTTTCCGTGATCATGTCATGGTCAGCTGGGAGCCGCTCCGCTGGAAGGATCCAAGCCTATGAAAATGCAACCCAAAGCCAGCCACTTCATCAATGGCCGCTACATCGAAGATACTGCCGGAGAGGTCATCGAGGTGCTCTATCCGGCCACGGGTGAGGTTATCGCGCGCCTGCACGCGGCCACCCCCGCCATCATCGACGAGGCGCTCGCCTCGGCTAAAGCGGCTCAAAAGGCTTGGGCGCGCCTCAAGGGCGTTGAGCGGGGCCGCATCCTTCGCCGCGCCGCCGACCTGATCCGCGCGCGCAACCATGATCTCTCGGTTCTGGAAACCCATGATACCGGAAAACCGCTCTCCGAGACCCTCTATGTCGATCCGACCAGCGCTGCGGATGCGCTCGAATATTTTGGCGGCCTTGCCGGGGCACTGACAGGCGAGCATGTGCCATTGGGCGAAAACTGGGGCTATACCATGCGCGTGCCATTGGGCGTTTGTGTGGGCATCGGTGCGTGGAATTACCCTATTCAGATCGCGGCATGGAAAGGTGCGCCCGCCTTGGCCTGCGGCAATGCCATGGTGTTCAAGCCCTCGGAAACCACCCCGCTTTCCGCCTTGGCCTTGGCCGAAATTCTCCACGAAGCCGGCCTGCCCGCCGGGGTCTATAACGTCATTCAAGGAATGGGCATGGTCGGTGCCGCGCTTGTAACGGACCCGCGCGTTGCCAAGGTATCGCTCACAGGCTCAGTGCCCACAGGCAAAAAAGTCTATGCCGCTGCTGCCGCCGAAATGAAGCATGTCACGATGGAACTGGGTGGAAAATCTCCGCTGGTCATCTTTGACGATTCAGATCTTGAAAACGCAGTGGGCGGGGCGATCTTGGCCAATTTCTATTCCTCTGGTCAGGTCTGCTCCAATGGCACCCGCGTCTTTGTTCAAAAGGGCATCAAGGACCGCTTCCTCAAACGCCTCGCTGAACGTCTCCAATCGGCGCGCATCGGCGATCCACTCGACCCCGAAACCACCTTCGGCCCAATGGTGTCGGCCCGCCAATTGGGCATCGTCGAAGGCTACATTGCCCAAGGCCTGACCGAAGGCGCGCGCCTTGTCGCTGGCGGGCGCCGGATCGACCGTCCGGGCTATTGGATCACCCCGACAGTTTTTGCCGATGTCACCGATGACATGACCATCGCGCGCGAAGAGATTTT
>DOOI01000122.1:11455-11725 GCA_003512825.1 Paracoccaceae bacterium
GAAGAGATTTTCGGCCCCGTCATGTGTGTCTTGGACTTCGAGACCGAAGACGAAGCGATCACCCGCGCCAATGCCACCGAATTTGGCCTCTCCGCAGGGGTCTTCACCTCCGATCTCGCGCGTGGTCACCGTGTGATTTCGCAAATCGATGCAGGCTCTTGTTTCATCAACAGCTATAACGATGCCCCCGTGGAAATGCCGTTTGGTGGCTCGAAAATGTCCGGTGTCGGGCGCGAAAACAGCCGCGCCGCGATCGAGCATTATAGCCAG
>DOOI01000002.1:0-260 GCA_003512825.1 Paracoccaceae bacterium
GTCTTGTCGAGAATGTCCACCGAGACATCTTTGATCGCCTGCGCCGCGCCGTAATACACTTGCACGCCTTGCGCGGTTATTTTGTTGGTATTCTGGGTCACTCTCGTCTCCGGATTGATCGCGTCGAACATTATGGCACCGATGGGTTACCAGCGGCGCTCGAAGCGGCGGCGCAGGAAGATTGCAAGGATGTTCATGAACAAAAGAAAGGCCAAGAGCACGATAATCGCCCCCGAAGCCCGCTCCACAAAGGCAGGGTC
>DOOI01000002.1:552-825 GCA_003512825.1 Paracoccaceae bacterium
CCGCGCGTGGTGAAGTTGAACACCTGCACCGGCAAAGCCACGGCAGGGTCAAACATCCCCTCAGGGGGCGCGGCGGGAAAGTCGCGGACAAAGGCGACCATACCGATCAACAGCAAGGGCGCGGTCTCGCCAAGCGCTTGCGCCAGACCAATAATCGTGCCCGTCAAAATACCCGGCATGGCCAGCGGCAAGACGTGGTGGAAAATCGCCTGCATCTTCGACGCCCCTACCCCCAAGGCCGCTTCGCGGATGGATGGCGGCACCGCCTTCAGT
>DOOI01000002.1:1093-4884 GCA_003512825.1 Paracoccaceae bacterium
GCAGCGCCGCACGCGTGGCAATGATGATGGTCGGCAGCGTCATCAGCGTCAAAACCAATCCGCCCACGATTGGCGAAGAGGCCGGCAACCCCGCGTAATTGATGAAAATTGCCAGTCCCAAAATCCCGAACACAATCGATGGGACCGCTGCCAAATTCGAGATGTTCACCTCAATAAGATCGGTGAACCAGTTCTGAGGCGCAAATTCTTCCAGATAGATCGAGGCGGCAACACCAACAGGCAGGGCCAGCCCCAGCACAATCAGCATCATATAGGCCGAGCCAACAATCGCGATACCCAAGCCCGCCGCTTCTGGCCGCAGCTCAGAGGCGTCCGGCGCTGTGATAAAGGACCAGTTGAACCGCTTGGCCAAAATCCCCGCCTCTTCCATACGCTGCGCCAAAATAACCTGCGCCGGGGTGATATTGCTATCAAGCTTTGCGCTCTCCAGCGTCACCCGCCCCTTGAGCACGCCATCCACCCGGCCATTAGCCAAAAGGTTCATCACCACGGTTTGCCCGATCAGCGCCGGATTATCGAGCACCTGCGAGCGCACTTGAGCCGGAGCTTCTTTCGACAACAACCCCGCAATCTCTTTTTTGCCTGCATCGCCCAGATCCACACCCGCCTTTTCCAGCGCCGCCGTCAAACTGGCGTCAATGACCTTGGCGTAGCTCAGCGTCGTCACCTTCTCAAGATTGGCGGCCTCCGCCCCCCCCTTGGGATCGACGATCTTGGCGTCAATATAGACCGGGATCGTGATCATGGTCTGCTTGAAGGCCGATAGCCCGCTCGACAAGATCGAGATGACCAAAACCACCAACAGCGCCACAGCAATCAAGATCGCCGTCAGCCCATAGGCCTTGAACCGCGCCTCTGCGGCATTCCGCGCCTTGGCCTTTGCGTCGGCGCGAAACAGCGATTTTGCCGCTGAAACCGGTGCGGGATTTGTAAGGTCGCGCGTCATTCGTATTGCTCCCGGTATTTTCTCACCACGTAAAGGGCCAGCACATTCAGCCCGAGCGTAAACACAAACAGCGCCAGCCCCAAACCAAAGGCCACCAGCGTCTCAGGGCTGGCAAACTCGGTATCTCCGGTCAATTGGCTGACAATCTTCACCGTGATTGTGGTCATCGCTTCAAACGGGTTGAGGCTCATCTTGGCGGCGGCCCCTGCCCCCATCACCACAATCATGGTCTCGCCAATGGCCCGCGACGCGGCCAACAAGATCGCGCCAACAACACCGGGCAACGCGGCAGGCAACACCACCTGTCGAATGGTTTCAGACCGCGTCGCCCCAAGGCCATATGACCCGTCGCGCATAGATTGTGGCACGGAATTGATGATGTCATCAGACAAGGACGACACGAAAGGAATAAGCATGATCCCCATCACCAAGCCCGCCGTCATCACCGAAGACGAACTCTCCCCAAGCCCCATCGGTTGAGCAAAGTAATCGCGCAACAGCGGCCCCACGGTAATCAGCGCAAAGAGACCGTAAACAATCGTCGGAATCCCCGCCAAAATTTCGATCGCGGGCTTGGCCCAGGACCGCAACCGCGCCGAGGCATATTCCGCCAGATAAATCGCCGCAAACAGCCCAACCGGGATCGCAAAAAGCAGCGCCACAAAACTCACATACAGCGTGCCCCACAGCAGCGGCCAAATCCCCAACTCGGATCCACCGCGGAATTGCGGGTTCCAAGTGAAAGACAAGAAAAAGTCCCGCGCCGGGTAAAGCTGGAAGAAATGCACTGTCTCGGTGACCAAAGACAAGACAATGCCCAAGGTTGTCAGCACCGCAATCAACGACGCGCCAATCAACAACCAGCGCACAAAGGTTTCGCTGACATTGCGCGCTCGAAACTCCTGATGGATCCGCCGCAGCGCGGCGGTCAACCCGACGAGGGCCAAAATCGCCACCAGCCCGGACATCGCCCATGCGCTCATGTGTTTATCGGCCCGGTAGCGCTTTGCCGCATCAAACACCTGCGGCGCCACATCCGACCCCAACGCCACACCGACCGTCCCCAAAAGCGCCCGCATATCCGTTGTCTGTGCGCGCAACTGCGCCAGCTCATCCGCGCTCATTCCCGCGCGTTCCAACGCATCCAAACCACCAGCAACCCGGCGCACATCCGCCAAGATCAGGGCGACGGCCGCCTCATCATTGCTGGCCTGCTCCCCCAATCCGCTCAACACCCGCGCATCCATGATCAATGGTTGCACCAACAGCCACAGCGCCATCGCCAATAGCGCAGGCACAGCGGTGAACAAAAACACTGTCTGCCCATGATATTTCGGCAAGGAATGCAGCCGCCGCACATCGCCCCGCGTCGCGCGCACCGATGTCTGCCAGCCAAGTAAAAACCCAACCCCGGCAAGGCCAACAACGATCAGAGTGAGTAAACCAGCGCTCATCAGTCCTCCGGGGCATTCCAGAAAAAGAGTAAGGAGAGCGCCAAAACTGCCGCTCTCCCCGGTATCATCCGTCTTAGTTCAGCGCGCCCATGGGCGTCTCGCTGGCCACCATCTCTTGCGTCGCAGCCAATTCCGGGTCCGACACCAAGCCATATTCCGCCAGCGGGCCATCCGGGCCTGCGATATCATCGGAAACGAAGAATTCGACGAATTCCTTGAGGCCCGGGATCACTCCCAAATGCGCCTTCTTGACGTAGAAGTAGAGCGGACGAGACACCGGGTAATCGCCCGAAGAGATGCTCTCTACCGATGGCACAATACCGTCAATCGTGGCGACCGAGAGTTTGTTCGTGTTGTTTTGATAGAACGACAGACCAAACACACCGATGCCGTTTTTATTGGCATCCACCCGCGCCAGCGTCTCGGTGTAATCGCCGTCGATATCCACCGACACACCATCCGTCCGCAATGCGGTGCAGCCTTTGGCCTTCTCATCGCCCGCCGCCTTGAACAGCTCCTCGGCACCCGTGGCCTTGCAGCCTGCGTGGATCACCTTCTCGTCAAACACTTCGCGCGTGCCATGCTTGGTGCCGGGCACAAAAGCGAGGATGTCTTGCGCGGGCAAATCCGCCCGTACATCTGACCACAGCTTGTTGGTGTTATCCACCAGCGCACCGTCCTTCACCACTTTGGCCGACAGCGCATTGAACCAATCTGCGGGCGTAAACGCAAAGGCTGGGCCGGTGATTTCCGAGGCAAATACGATGCCATCATATCCGAAACGCACTTCCATGATTTCGGTCACGCCATTGGCCGCACAAAGGTCAATGTCAGATTGCTTGATGCGCGAGGACGAGTTGGCAATATCGATGGTATTTTCACCAACGCCCTCGCACAGCTTCTTGCGCCCTGCACCCGATCCACCCGACTCAACAACTGGCGTTGGAAAGGAATAGTTCTCGCCAAAAACTTCAGCGACGATGGTCGCATAGGGCAGCACAGTCGAAGAACCTGCGGCATGCACATTGTCACGTGCTTGAGCGGCAGTTGCCATGGCCGCAATGGCCAATACGGACACGGAAAGCTTGGGGAAGGTCATCTCAACACTCCTAATGTCAGAACAAGATCACCCCTGTGATCTTCCCGGCCCGTCTAGGCCTGCTTGACCAAGCTTTTGTGACGGCTGTGTAACAGCTTTATGACAAAACCCGGCCCGGTGCATTTTTCTACGCCCCGTCCTGATCTGCCCCATTCATTGCGGCAAAATCACGGAAAACGTGCTTCCCTCCCCCAGAACACTCTCGATTTTGAGCCGTCCCCGGTGGCGATTTACAATATGCTTCACAATCGCCAGCCCAAGACCCGTGCCA
>DOOI01000002.1:5192-5534 GCA_003512825.1 Paracoccaceae bacterium
GTGGTTATCCACCCGATAAAACCGCTCCGTCAGACGCGGCACATGCATCGGATCAATGCCTTGACCAAAATCACGCACCAAGAGTCGCACCGCAGGCCCCCGCAGCGTCGCGTCGCGCGCCACAGGGTCAAGCCGCACCAATACCCGCCCCCCCGAGGCACCGTACTTGATCGCGTTCTCCACCAAATTGGTCAAAACTTGCCGCAGTTGATCACTATCGCCTGCAACAATCTGCGCGCTCTCCACACCTTCCAGCTCTAACGCCACCTTCGCAGCGTCGGCGACCGGGGCCAAACCGCGCAGCGTCGAGGCCAGCAACACCGCCAGATCCACCCGCTCAAC
>DOOI01000002.1:5828-6012 GCA_003512825.1 Paracoccaceae bacterium
GGACGCTGGCGCTCACTCGCTTCCACTTGGCTCAGCGACAAGAGATCTTGCACCAAGCGGTTCATCCGCCCGGCTTCATGCGCCATGATTGCCAAAAACCGCTCCTGCGCGGCGAAATCTTTGCGCGCTGGCCCCTGTAGCGTCTCAATAAACCCCATGAGCGCGGTCAACGGGGTTCGCAACT
>DOOI01000002.1:6261-6387 GCA_003512825.1 Paracoccaceae bacterium
CGGTCAACGGGGTTCGCAACTCGTGGCTCACATTGGCGACAAAATCACGCCGCATCTGCGCGGCGGCCTCTCGCTCGGTCACATCCTCAAAGCACAAAAGCGCCATACGGCTGGCGCCCTCGCCCT
>DOOI01000002.1:6645-8533 GCA_003512825.1 Paracoccaceae bacterium
ATACGGCTGGCGCCCTCGCCAAGCTGTGCCGCCGACAGAATCAACACATGCTCGGTGCCATGGTCTTGATGCACCAGCCGCGCCCCTTGCCGCAGCCCGGTTTGTCGCAACATGGCCAAGGCTTCCACCACCGCAGGCGCGCGCGTCACCGTAATCAATGCCCGCCCCACCAATTCCGCACCAAATAGCGCCGTCGCACGCTCATTGGCCGCCACGATGCTCTCCGCACCATCCACCGCCAAAGCAGCCATCGGAAATGCCCCCATGATCTGCGCGATATCCAATCGGTTCACGACCTATGCTCCCCCCTGCCCCGAGCCCGTCCCGCTCCCGGTGTAGGCCGCCACGCGAGGCCCAGCAAGAATTTTGCCAATACCGTCATTTTAGTGGGTATTCCCGCTCCAAAATACTACCTATGATGGAATCAGCCCTGTGATTTTGTGCGGGCCTGTGGGTTGGTTTTTGCGAATTTAGTGTCACTTCTGCCAAAGGACGCTCCATCATGCTTGACGCTCCCCCGCCCGTTCCGGTGCGGCGATTTTTATTCATTGCAACGCGGCTCCATTTCCCGCGTCTAAATTACTGACTGTGCCATTTCATGATCTTGGGTGTTTTTTGGCATCCGAGCCCCCTCAAGACGTCACCTGCTGGCTGATGAGCGCCAGCTATGATGCCGCAGATGTGGCCATGCAGCTTTCCAAGGCAGGCTTTGCCGGATGTCTGACGATTGCCGCAGGCGGCTTGCCCAATCCCGAGATGATCAAACGCGAACTCGCGCGCACGCATCAAGGGTTTCGCCTCCGCATGGACGCGTCCTTGCCCTTTTCAAGCGAAGCGCGGCACATGATCGCCACGCTGGCCCGCCATTACCCACCCGAAGAACGTCTCCGCCCAGATTTGGGCCTGACGGCTTAAATTGCGCGCAGCCCGGCCCGAAAACGGCGCATATTCTCTTGGTAATGCACCGCAGATCCGGTCAGCCGCTGGATTGCCTCTGGGTCCAACATCCGAACCACCTTGCCCGGCGCGCCCATCACAAGGCTTCCGTCGGGGATTTCCTTGCCCTCTGTAATCAAGGCCCCCGCCCCGATCAGGCAATTGCGGCCAATCTTCGCGCCATTCAACACCGTCGCGCCCATCCCGATCAAGGAATTGTCGCCAATCGTGCAGCCATGCAGCATGGCTTTGTGCCCAATTGTGCAGTTTTCTCCGATGGTTATGGGATATCCCACATCGGTGTGCATGACCGTGCTCTCCTGCACGTTCGAGCCCCGGCCGATCAAAATCACCTCATTATCGCCGCGGATCACACAGCCAAACCAGACCGAAGTGCCGCTCTCCAGCACCACATTTCCAATCACCGCCGCCCCCGGTGCAACCCAGAAATCCCCGTCAGCAGGAAGTGTCGGGGCCAATCCCTCCAAGGCATAAAGCGTCATGATAACTCCTCAAATTCTGATTGCAGACCGCGCACATGATCCACCAAACCCGGTTGCTGCTCTCGGCGCAAGCGCGTGGCTTCCACGATGGTCTTCAACTTGGCAAATGTCGTGGCCAGATCGTCGTTTACCAAGACAAAATCATAGCCATCCCAATGGCTGATCTCATCCCAACTCTTGGCCATCCGCTTCTGAATAACCTCGGCAGCATCTTGGCCGCGTGTCTCAAGTCTGCGCCGCAACTCTCTGATAGAAGGCGGTAAAATGAAAATTGACAGGGTAAATTTTCCCAAATCCGAATTGCGGATTTGCTGCGCCCCTTGCCAATCGATGTCAAACAGCACATCGCGCCCGGCGCTGATGGCGGCGGCAACAGGTGCCTTGGGCGACCCGTAGTAATTGCCAAAGACATGCGCGTGCTCCAGCATCCCACCCTCAGAGGCCAGACG
>DOOI01000104.1:0-7670 GCA_003512825.1 Paracoccaceae bacterium
AGGCGGCCGTCTCGGCTTCTGATCCGGAGCGCGCATTGGCCGCTCATTTGCCTCAGCGGCCCAAGGTGCGAACAGTGGTGATTGGCGCAGGGAAAGGGGCCGCTCAGATGGCGGCGGCGTTTGAGCGGCTGTGGGGACCCTGCGAAGGGGTTATTGTCACGCGCTACGGCTATGCCTGTGAGACGCAATACATCCGCGTGATGGAAGCCGCTCATCCGGTACCGGATGCCGCAGGGCTGGATGCGTCCGCGGCGCTGTTTGCGGCCTTGGAGGGTTTGACGGCAGAGGATTTGGTTGTGGCGCTGGTTTGTGGAGGCGGATCGGCTTTGTTGCCTGCGCCTGCAGAAGGCCTGAGTTTTGACGATGAGGTGGCGTTGAACAAGGCGCTCTTGGCGTCGGGTGCACCGATTGGGGTGATGAATGCGATCCGCAAGCAAGTAAGCCGGATCAAGGGGGGGCGTCTGGCATTGGCGGCCTATCCGGCGCAGGTGGTTTCACTGATCGTTTCGGATGTACCGGGAGACGACCCGGCGCAAGTGGCCTCTGGACCAACGGTGCCGGATGCGATGGGCAAGGCCGAAGCCCTAGGGCTGGCGTCGGCCTATGGTGTGGTTTTGCCCCCGTCCGTGGCCACATGGTTGGCGACATCGCCGGAGCCGCCTTTGCCTGATGATCCACGATTTGATGGACATGTGGTTCAAGTGGTGGCCTCTGCTGCGCGGTCGCTTGAGGCAGCGGCAGATGTGGCGGGCGCGGCGGGCGTGAAGGCGGCGATCTTGTCGGATGCGATGGAGGGAGAGGCGCGCGACGTTGGCTTGGTGCATGCGGCCCTTGCGCGTGAAGTTGTGACGCGGTCGCGGCCCTTTGTGGCGCCTGTGGTTTTGTTGTCTGGGGGCGAGACGACGGTGACGCTTCGGGCCGATGGCGGCGGGCGTGGTGGGCGGAATACTGAATTCTTGTTGAGTTTCGCACGCGCTATCGATGGGCTGGCCGGGGTGGCTGCATTGGCGGCAGATACGGATGGGATTGACGGGACCGAGCCGAATGCGGGTGCGTTTGCTACGGGCGAGACCGCGCGTGCGATGCGGGCGGCGGGGGTCGATCCGGGAGCCGCATTGGCCAAGCATGATGCGTGGGGCGCATTTGACGCCGTCGGCGCAATTTTTGCACCGGGCCCTACGGGGACGAATGTAAATGATTTTCGCGCGGTCATCATCCGATGAGCGCAGGCGGCCCCGGGCATAACCCGGGGCGCGCATAGAGGGATCAGACGGGTTTGAGGCCAAGCATGGCGCGCGCCTCGGTGACGGTGGCCACGGGGCGTTCGTATTTTTCGCAAAGATCGGTGATGCGTTTCACAAGCGCCGCGTTGGAGGGGGCGAGGGTGTGCTTGTCAATCCGCACGTTATCTTCCAGCCCGGTGCGTGCATGGCCACCAGAGGCGACACACCATTCGTTGAGCACGATCTGACCCGGACCAATGCCCGCAGCGCACCATTCGGCGGAAGGCATCAGGCGCTTGACGGTTTCGATGTAGAAATCAAAGGTGGGGCGATCAACGGGCATGGCATTTTTGACGCCCATGACGAATTGCACATACATGTTGCCGGGGATGCGGCCATCGGCATTCATTTTGGCGGCTTGGTGGATATGCGACAGATCGAAGGCCTCGATCTCGGGTTTGACGCCGTAGGTTTTCATCTCGGAGGCCAGCCAGTCGACGAGATCTGGCGGGTTTTCGTAGACGCGGGTGGGGAAGTTGTTTGAACCCACCGAGAGCGACGCCATGTCTGGGCGCAGTGACAGCATGGCACCGCGTGCTTGGCCTGCACCCGAGCGCCCCCCGGTGGAAAACTGGATGATCATGCCTGGGCAATGCTTGTCCAGGCCTTCTTTGAGGCGGGCAAATTTTTCGGGGTCGGAAGAAGGGGTTTCATCATCGTTTCGCACATGGGCGTGCACGATCCGTGCGCCTGCTTCGAAGGCTTCATGGCTCGATTCGACTTGTTCGGCCACGGAGATTGGAACGGCAGGGTTATCGGCTTTTTTCGCCAAAGACCCGGTGATGGCTACGCAGATAATACAGGGTTTGGTCATGACGCGCGGACTCCTTTTTCGGGGGGTGGCCCGAGATTAGTTGACATTGCCACATATCTTTATTGTCAAGCAAGAGGTCAGACTGTGGCGATGGGAGTGACGGGGGAGCCAACGGCACCGGGAAGCCGCAATGGCGGGGCGGTGAGGAAAAAGCGGGAGCGGTTCTGGCCGCGCAGGTATTGGGCAAGCGGGGTGAGGTGCCAAAGTTCGCCCAAGGGGATCCCCAGTTTGAAAAGGCAGAGTTCGTGGAGTGGCAAGATCGAGCAGTCGTGGCCCGCCGTGTCGCAGGGGCGGGCAGGGTAGGCTTCGACAGCGTAGTTGTCGGCGATGAGGGCCGAGACGCCGCTGTCGCGCAAGAAACCTTGCAGGTCTGGGCAACGACCATCGAGAACGGCATATTGGTTGTGCAGCAGGTCGTCGGACGGATTTTTCGCGGCGTCCAGAAGCGCTTGGGCGAAGCCCGTGTGGAGGCACAGCATGTCACCAGCTTCGACGCTCACACCATCGGCGGCCAGCACAAGGGCCAGATCGGCGCCAGTGATCAGGCGGCGTGCGGGGCCGAAATGTGCGAGGAGATCGACAAGCACGGCGCGGCCTTGGATCCCGTGGACGGCAAAATTTTCGATCCCCAAGCGTTTGGCGGCCGAGGTTGATGTAACGCCGGGGCCTGCATCGGCGACGCTGGTCGGGCCGACAACGTCTTCGCCACCGCGCCAACCGTTGTAGAAAACATGTTCTGCAATACCGTCGCCATCGGCGTCGAAGCGTTGGCCAACATGAGCGAAGCTGTCCCATTGGGTGGAGTATTGCAGGTGAAGGAGGGCGAGATCATCGCAGATCACGTCGGGCGCATCGGGCACGGCGACGTTGAAATTGGCAGATTGGCCGCGCATTGTCGGGCGCAGCACGGGGGGATGACGGCGTGGATTGAGGCCGGCGCCGCCGGGATAATCCAGTGGGAGCGAAAGGCAGAAGCTGCGGCCATCGTGGACTTCCGCGACACCTTGTCGGACCTTTTCAGGGGTGATGAGGTTTAGGCGCCCCAATTGATCATCGGGGCCAAAATCGCCCCAATTCGAGCCGTCTGGCCTATGTGTCCAACGCATATCGGATCCTCCATCAGGCAATGCTGGCAGGGGCGGGGCGGTGAGGCAATGGCGAATGCAGCCGGGGGCACGCGTGGCGCGCTGCAAGGATGCGGCGAGACTTGCCAAAGCGGTCAGGCTGCGCCTCGGATTGGTTTCTGGGACGGATATTTGGACGCAAAAAAAGGCCGCGCTTTGACGCGCGGCCTTGGAAAGGGGCTGTGATGTGATCAGTCGAGCAGGCGACGTGCGATCACTTGTGCCTGAATTTCGGCAGCACCTTCAAAGATATTGAGGATGCGGGCGTCGCAAAGGATGCGGGAAATCTTGTATTCCAGCGCGAAGCCATTGCCGCCATGGATTTGCAAGGCATTGTCGGCAGCTGCCCATGCGACGCGCGCCCCAAGGAGCTTGGCCATGCCAGCTTCTAGATCGCAGCGGCGCTCGTGGTCTTTTTCCCATGCAGAGAAATAGGTGAGCTGGCGCGCGACCATGATTTCCACCGCCATCATCGCCAATTTGGAGGCGACGCGCGGAAATTCGATCAAAGAGCGGCCGAATTGCTTGCGGTCCTTGGCGTATTGCATGCCCACGTCGAGCGCGCCTTGGGCCACGCCAACGGCACGCGCCGCTGTTTGAATGCGTGCAGATTCGAATGTTTGCATCAACTGCTTGAAGCCTTGACCTTCGACACCACCAAGGAGGTTTTCGTCCTTCACTTTGAAGTCGTCAAAGTTGACGGTGTATTCTTTCATGCCGCGATACCCGAGCACTTCGATTTCGCCACCTGAAAGACCGGGGTCGACGAAGGGCGTTTCGTCTGTGCCGGGTGTTTTCTCGGCAAGAAACATCGACAGGCCGCGGTAGTCATTGGTGTCGGGCACGGTGCGGGCCAGCACCGTCATCACATGGGTGCGTGCTGCGTGGGTGATCCACGTTTTATTGCCATTCACCACCCAAGTGTCGCCGTCTTTCTTGGCGCGCGTGCGAAGCGACCCCAGATCAGAGCCTGTATTTGGTTCGGTGAAAACGGCTGTCGGAAGGATTTCACCCGACGCCAGTTTGGGCAGCCATTTTTCTTTTTGTTCGGGCGTGCCGCCACAAAGGATCAATTCGGCGGCGATCTCGGAGCGGGTGCCCAAGGAGCCGACGCCGATATACCCGCGCGAAAGTTCTTCGGATACGACGACCATCGAGGCTTTGGTGAGGCCAAGACCACCGAATTCTTCAGGAATGGTGAGGCCAAAGACGCCCATTTCAGCGAGGTCCTCGATGATTTCCATCGGGATCAATTCGTCTTTGAGGTGCCATTCATGCGCGAAAGGCTCTACTTTTTCGATCGAGTAGCGGCGGAATTGATCGCGGATCATTTCCAATTCTTCGTCGAGGCCGCTTGCGCCGACGGTGACATCCGCATTGCGCTCTTGCATCAATTCGACGAGGCGAATCCGGGCCGACTGGCTATTGCCGTAAGCGATCAGCGTCTCGATTTCAGGGATATCGAGGGCCGTGGTTTCGTTAGGTGACAGGCCAAGATCGCGCAGGCGGATGATTTCGCCTTGGTTCATCAAGATACCGCCCTTGATCTGAGCGAGATATTCCCCAAAGGAAATCTGCAAAAGCAGCTTTTCTACTTCGCCGAAGCGGGCTTGGTCGTGCAGCCGACCTGCCCAAGCGCGCATCTGGCGCAGCGATTCGACATAGGTGGCCAGCCATGCGAGGCCGTGAGTGGCGGTCTGATGGGCGTCCATTTTCTTGGCAGATACGCGGCCAGCTTCGCTGACGGTGTCTTTGACCCGCGCACGGGCCGCATCGAATACGGTTTCTACTGCAGGGACCACGATCGCGGTCAGGGAAAGCAGATCGGTCAGCAGGGCCGTATCGGCGCGCAGCATGTCTTGTCCATCATGGGCCATGTCGAGCATCCTTTTTTATCCTGCGAAAGGAGTTAGAGCCTTCGCAGTTGCAGCGCAACAAAAATACCCGAAAAAGCCTGCGACAATTTCGAAAGTTGCGCGTTGAAATTTCAGGGGAGTGGGCTAGCGATGGCTGGGAGGCTGTGCCATGCATGAGCGCATGGAAACGCTGTTCCCTCTGACGCCTGTGCCGGTCTTTGCGGCTGCTGTTCTCATCACGCTCCTTGCGGGGACGGTGAAGGGGATCGTCGGTTTTGCCATGCCAATGGTGATGGTTTCGTTATTTTCCAGTGTGATGGACCCTGAATTGGGCTTGGCAGGGGTGATCTTGCCCGCCTTGGTCACCAATGTCGCGCAGGCCCTGCGGCAGGGCTGGCGGGCGGCGTGGGAGGCGATGGTGCAGTTCCGGCTTTTCCTTGGGGTCGGGTGTTTGGCGTTACTGATCTCGGCGCAGATGGTGCGGGTGTTGCCGCAAGAAATGCTGCTGCTGATGATTGGCGTGCCGGTGTCGTTTTTTTCTGCGCTGCAGCTTTTAGGCTGGACGCTAAAGCTGCCCAAGCGGGGGCAGGGGTGGATCGAATCGATTTTGGGGGGCGTTGCCGGGTTTATGGGCGGGTTTTCTGGAGTTTGGGGGCCGCCGACGGTGATGTATCTCACAGCGCTGAACACACCGAAGGACGCGCAAATGCGGGTGCAGGGTGTGATTTATGGGGCGGGGGCCGTGCTTTTGGTCGGCTCGCACTTGGTATCTGGCGTATTGCGGGCAGAGACGCTGCCGTTTTCGGCGGTGCTGGTGGTGCCAGCACTGATCGGCGTGGCAATCGGATCCGCGTTGCATGACCGGATTGACCAGCGCAGTTTTCGCAAAGCGACGCTGTTCGTTTTGCTGATCGTGGCACTGAATTTGGTGCGACGCGGGCTGATGTGATCAGCCTGCCTTGCGATCTGTGGTGCTGAGGCTGTCGATAAACGAACGGATCTGAGCGCGCACGCGGGTGTCGCTGATCCGTGCCACCATTGAGGCGATCTTGGCGCTTTCGTCATCGACGGGCGGAAGAGGGGAGGCGGTTATTTGGTCAAAGCCCGCGAAGAACTCGCCAGGCTCGATGGCGAGAATGCGTGAAACTTCAAAGAGTTTAGACGCGGAGATGCGATTGCGACCCAATTCGTATTTCTGAACTTGCTGGAAAGAAATGCCAAGACCCTCGGCGACCTCGGTTTGGGTCATTCCGCGCAAGAGTCGGAACTCCTTGAGTTTTTTCCCAACATGGACATCTACTGGATGCGACATTTTCTTCCCCTCTTGCGGCACAACTCAAAAGAGAATGGCTGATCTGATCTAGCGTTCAATTTGTTACGCGTTTAACGATTGGAACCGTGAAGTTGCCATAGATGGTTAACTCATGAACCATCTCGCAAGGGGGCGTAGGGCTTTTGTCGCTTTGTGAGGACCACGTTGCAGATGCATCGGCCAAATTTGGCGTAGCGAAAAAGATAAGTGCCAAAATCATTTGCTTTCACAGGACCCTTCCGCGTAGTCTTGAGGGTAATTGAATTAACCATTCATGTATTACAAACTGACCATGTAGAGGGCGATTTTGCGGGATCAATCAGAGCAAATGGTGGGGGACGAGCCAACGCCCGCGGGCGCGGTGGATGAACTGGGCTTAATGCCTCCAGATCCCGTGTTTGCTGGTATGATGGAGATGCTTCGTTCCTTTGTGGTCTTGGCTGATACGTTGAACCTTTCCCATGCGGTGGAGCGTCTAAAGACCACGCGGCAGACGGTGCGGC
This sequence comes from Paracoccaceae bacterium, assembly GCA_003512825.1. Classification (GTDB taxonomy): domain Bacteria; phylum Pseudomonadota; class Alphaproteobacteria; order Rhodobacterales; family Rhodobacteraceae; genus UBA9554. The sequence goes on from DOOI01000104.1 coordinate 6,893, forward strand.
GGCACATCCGGTTATTGGAAGAGTCGCGAGGGCATGCGCTGTTTGAGTTGCGTGACCGTCAATATGCTTTGACTGCGGCGGGGCGGCGGGCCCTGCCGGAAGCGGAGTATATTCTGGCGCGATCTCAGGGTTGGTATGCGGGCATGATTGAGCGGATCAACGGGCTGGACTCGATCCGGCGCTGGGAGCCGCATCCATATCTTTTGCAACAGCAGTCACTCGGAGATCTTTGGCAAAAGGGCGGGCCGCTGTTGGTGCGATCCGCTCGGGCTTGGGCCGCTTCGGGCGGTGATCTTGAACATGAAGAAATGAACAGTTTGCGCGAGAATATGGTGATTTTCCGTAGAGTGGGGGAAGAGTGGGTTTGTGCTGAGGTTGGACCAAATTCGTCTTTCGCAACATGGTATGGCTGGCGCTGGGAGCGTAGTTCGGTTGGGTTGCCTTTGGGTAAGTTGCCGGGAGGGCGTACATTCGCCCGGATTGCAACTCGCCCCTATGACGAGGTCGAGGCTACAAATGGTCTGCGCTATGATCATGTGCATACAGCCGCGCGGCGCGGTGAGGCTGGCACAGTCGAGCCCATGAGCTTCAAGCGGCTTTTGATGGGATGCCGATTTGCCGATGATTCATTTGCGCTCGGGTTGGTTGGCCTCCGAAGTTATGATCTGAATATCGACGGTCTGGAACAGTCGGTGATTGAAGCCATGCCAAAGGAGCTCCTTGAGGACAGTTAATAGCGAAAAAAGTGCAAATATAAGCATCGAACACAATCAAAAGG
>DOOI01000104.1:7997-16199 GCA_003512825.1 Paracoccaceae bacterium
CGCGAAATGTTCATCCTGAGGCTGTATGGCTTTCTCAGGAGGTTCTGCCTATGTCGATTCAAGATGTTTATGACGGAGCGCAATTAATGTGCCGGACGCTCAGAATGTTGGATTGCGCCCAACTGACCGTTCAAGTGAGCGAAGATATGGCCGAATACGCGGAAATCATTCGCAACGAGCGACCTGAGCAGCCATTGGGCGCTCCTTTTGATCTTTTTCAATCCTTGCGAAACAACAAAGCATTTTGGATTACGGCGCGTGATCTGAAAGGAACGCTGGTTCATACTCAGGCTTTGCGGCTGTTGGACCTAGGTGAGCAAACTCTCGCGGACCATCTTCGAAGAAATTTTCGAGATTACCCGCCGGCGGGATTGCCCATCGATTTTGAGAACTCTGCGTATAATCCCGGTCCGGGTGCCCGCCGAATTACCGGACGTGCGCTGTATCACGGGGAATTTTGGATCAAGGAAGATTCTTCGTTCAGGGGGCGGGGTATTGTCGACATCTTGTCGCGCTTTGCGTTCCTCTCGGCGACAATGCACTGGCAGCCTGACTATTTGTGGGGGTTGATGGCGCGACATAATGCAAGACGCGGATTGGCCGAAGGGGTCGGCTATATGCATTCCGACCCCTTCGCAGTTTCTTGGAAAGTTGCAGATCGCAATCAGCCGATTGTGGGGAATCTGGTTTGGTTGGCGATGGATGATCTGCGCTATATCGCGCATGTCCCGTTGGACGAAGCCTCGGCCGCGTAACGCGAAACGCCCCGGATTTAGCGTCCGGGGCGTTCATTTTGGGATCAGGTTGTGATCAGCCGATTGCGGCGGCTTTGACGTCTTCGTCGATATAAGGCACGTATTTCTCGAAGTTCTTCGAGAACATGCCCACCAGTTTCTTGGCCTGCGCGTCATAGGCTGCGGCATCGGCCCATGTTTTGCGCGGGTCGAGCAGGGTTGTGTCAACGCCGGACACGGCGACCGGGACCTCAAAGCCGAAGTTCACATCCTTGCGGAATGTGGCGTCATTGAGCGAGCCGTCTAGGGCTGCTGTCAGAAGCGCGCGGGTGGCCTTGATGGGCATGCGTTTGCCAATGCCGAATGCGCCGCCTGTCCAGCCAGTATTCACCAGCCAGCACGTGGCCCCATACTTGGCGATCTTTTCTTGCAGGAGTTTCCCATACACCTCTGGGCGGCGGGGCATGAAGGGCGCACCGAAGCAGGTGGAGAAGGTGGGTTCTGGCTCTACCACACCGCGCTCGGTGCCCGGTGTTTTGGACGTGAAGCCAGAGAGGAAGTGATACATCGCCTGTGCGGGAGTGAGGCGCGAGATCGGTGGAAGAACACCGTAGGCATCACAGGTAAGCAGGATGATGTTTTTGGGGTGTCCGCCAAGGGCAGTGTCCGACGCGTTCGAAATGGCGTCGAGCGGGTAAGCGCAGCGCATGTTCTCGGTCAGCGACGAGTCTTGGAAATCGAGTTCCAGGGTGTCGGGATCGTAGACCATGTTTTCGATCACGGTGCCAAAGCGGGTGGTGGTGGCGTAGATTTCAGGCTCTGCCTCGGCGGAGAGATTGATCGTCTTGGCGTAGCAGCCGCCTTCGAAGTTAAAGGTGCCGCGATCCGACCAGCCGTGCTCGTCATCACCGATGAGCGTACGCGATGGGTCCGCCGAGAGGGTGGTTTTGCCGGTACCGGAGAGACCAAAGAAGACGGCCGCATCGACGGGATTGCCGATAGCATGGTTGGCCGAGCAGTGCATCGGCATGACGCCTTTTTCTGGCAGCAGGTAGTTGAGCAGGGTAAAGACGGATTTTTTATTCTCGCCAGCATATTCGGTGCCGCCAATCAGAATGAGCTTCTTGTCGAAGTTCATCGCGATGACGGTTTCTGTGCGGCAGTCATGGCGCTCGGGGTTTGCCAAGAACGAAGGGCAATTGATAACGGTGAAATCCGCCATAAAGGTTTCCAGCGCGGACGCCTCGGGGCGGCGCAGGAGGTGGCGGATGAACAGGTTATGCCACGCAAGTTCTGTCACCATGCGGACATTGATCGCATAAGCCGGGTCGGCGCCGCCAACCAGATCTTGCACGAAATATTCCTTGCCCTTCATATGGGCGAGCATGTCGGCATGGAGCGCGTCGAAGCCTTCGGGAGACATGGCGCGATTGTTATCCCACCAGATCGTGTCGGCGACGCTGGCGGTTTTGACGACATGTTTATCCTTGGGCGAGCGGCCGGTGAACTTGCCGGTGGTCGCCAGGAAGGTACCGCCATTGCCCAAGTGGCCTTCGCCGCGTTTCAGAGCGGCTTCTATCAGCGCCGGCTCTAGAAGGTTGTAATGGACATGGCCCAGTCCCGAGATGCCTTGGTCCTCGAGCCGGAAATTGGGGTTCACCCGTCCAGATGTCATATGCAATGCTCCTCAAACCGCGCTGCGGCACTTCTGTCTAACGGCGGGTTCGGGAGGCCCGAAGCGATGCCGCCATAGTCCGGAATGCGGCTTCATCCGCCCCGTTGGCCGCGTCATAACATGAGGGTTTCGAGAAATAACAGTCAGGTTTTTGGCCGTTAGCGCCATCAGTGACAGGTTAGCGCAACCAAGGCCGGAAATAGCGAGGTTGTGAGACGAGATGTGACGTGAATGAAACGCAATGTGAGGCAAATTAGCCATGTCTTTAGCAAATCGGCGGTAAAACATACCTCTAAAGGCTTGCGAATCGCAGATTAGGATTGATCGCGCGCCCCAAACGCGCGCATATTGATAATCAAAAAAAACAGGCAATTTGAGCAGAATAAGGAACCAACCATGCCGAAAATCGCTTTGGTTGACGATGACCGCAACATTCTGACTTCCGTGGCAATGACACTGGAAGCCGAGGGTTTTGAGGTTGAGACCTATAATGACGGGCAAACCGCGCTGGATGCTTTCAACAAAAAGCTTCCTGATATGGCGGTGCTGGATATCAAGATGCCGCGGATGGACGGGATGGACCTGCTTCAGCGGTTGCGGCAGCGCACATCGATGCCAGTGATCTTTCTGACCTCCAAGGATGATGAGATTGACGAAGTTCTTGGGCTTCGTATGGGGGCGGATGACTATGTGAAGAAGCCCTTTTCGCAACGGCTACTTGTGGAGCGCATTCGTGCGCTGCTTCGTCGGCAAGACGCAGTGGCCGGGGATATCGTGGGCGACACCGAAGAGACCAAGGTGATTGAACGCGGCGAATTGCGAATGGACCCGCTGCGGCACTCTGTGTCGTGGAAAGGGCTGGATGTGGCGCTGACGGTCACCGAGTTTTTGCTGCTGCAGGCGTTGGCGCAGCGGCCCGGATTTGTCAAAAGCCGTGATCAGTTGATGGATGTTGCCTATGACGATCAGGTCTATGTGGATGACCGGACGATCGATAGCCACATCAAGCGGCTTCGCAAGAAAATGCGGAGTGTTGATGGGGATTTCTCGGCAATCGAAACGCTTTATGGTATCGGCTATCGGTATAACGAAGAGTAATGGCGCTCGTTGAAAGAATGTCTTTGCGTGACCGATCGGTACACGGCGACGGAGATGTTGTGTTGGGTGACGACTTTGTTGCCCCCGACAGCACCGTTGGGCTGGAATTGCGAGAGCGTCGTCAGCGGCGCTCTTCTTTTTCCCTGCGCCGATCGCCGCTGACGCGAAAGATCATCACGTTCAACTTGATTGCCTTGAACATCCTTGTGGCGGGGGTGCTGTTTCTAAACTCTTCGCGTGAAAGCTATGTGGTTCAGCGCATCGATAGCATGGTTGCCGAAGCTGAATTGGTGGCGGATGTCTTGGAGGCGCAGTTGCCATTGGGCGCGCCTGTGTCTTTTGTCGCCGGGGATGGAATTGACGTTCAGGCCACGCTTGATGGGCTGGACCTGCGCCAAGGCGCGTCGGTTTTCGTGTTTGATCCGGCTGAGGCGCTGATTGGTGCGGGTGAAGGACGCGGGATCAGCCGCACAGTCAGCGAACAAAAGGAAGAGCCTCGGACAGTTATTCTGGATTTTCTCGGGGCGATTTGGTCGGGTCTGTCAAAGATCATGCCAGCCACGCAGGTCGCAGCGTTGGTTTCGCCTGAAGAAAAGGCGCGGGAATTGGTTGCGCGTGCCTTGAGTTCTGGTGCTCAACTGCAAACCGCGCAGGTGACGGGCGGTGCGACGATCAACACCGTGGCCACGCCAATCATGCAGGGCGACAAGGCCGTGGCGGTGGTTGCGGTGTCTTCCGCTACGGGAGAGATTGACCGTGTGGTGCGGATGGAGCGCGAGCGCGTGCTTCAGATGTTTTTGATCGCGACCTTGGTGTCGATCGGGCTCAGCCTTGTGCTGGCTTCGACAATTTCAAACCCGATTTCTGATCTGGCGGAGGCGGCGGAACTGGGGGGGCGTGATGGTAGCGGGGCTTCGGGGCGCATTCGGATCCCGGACTTGACTGCGCGGCCCGACGAGATTGGGCGGCTTTCGGGGGCGCTGCGCGGGATGGTGTCAGCGCTCTATGACCGTATTGATTCTAATGAACAATTTGCTGCGGATGTGGCGCATGAGATCAAGAATCCGCTGGCCTCGCTGCGGTCTGCCGTCGGCACGCTGCGGCTGGTTAAGCGCGAAGATCAACGCGAGAAACTGCTCGATGTGATCGAGCATGACGTGCGGCGTTTGGATCGGTTGGTGTCGGATATTTCCAATGCCTCTCGGCTCGACAGTGAGTTGGTGAAAGAAGAGCAGGAAGCGTTTGACCTGCTCAAGACCTTGACGAATTTGGGCGATTATCTGGGCAAGCAAGGGCGCGAGCGCGGCATCGATTTCATTACGGATCTGCCGAAAGACCCGATTGTGGTGCATGGGTTGGAGGCGCGGCTGGCACAGGTTTTTGTAAACCTCATCAGCAACGCGATTTCCTTTTGCGAAGATGGCGATGCCATCCGGGTTTGGGCGCGGCGGCGTGAAAATCGAGTGCTGGTGGTTGTCGAAGATACCGGACCGGGCATTCCAGAGCAGGCTTTGGCCAAGATTTTCAAACGGTTCTATTCGGAACGTCCTGCTGGCCAATATGGCAACAACTCTGGGCTTGGCCTTTCGATTTCAAAGCAGATCGTAGAGGCGCATGGCGGGGTGATTTGGGCAGAGAATATTCGCCCAACAGATGCGGATGCCGCGTCGGACCCTTTAGGGGCACGGTTCGTCGTCGGTCTGCCACTCTGAGGCAAGGCTGGGTTGGAACGCTATCACGCCAGTTCAGTGGAAATTGCCGGGCGCGCGGTGCTCATTTTTGGCGCGTCGGGGGCTGGCAAGTCGGCTTTGGCGCTGGAGTTGATGGCGTGGGGCGCACGGCTGGTGTCGGATGATCAATGTGAGATCACTGTTGAGGGGGGGCGCGTGTTCGTGCGTGCTCCGGTCGCAATTCGGGGCCAAATCGAAGCGCGCGGTGTTGGAATTTTGAACGCTGAGGCCGCAGAGGTGGCCGAAGTTGTCTTGGTGGTTGATCTTGATCAGGGCGAAACGGAGCGGTTGCCACCGCAAAGACAGCGCGACGTAGCGGGAGTTTTGCTGCCGTTGCAGCATAAAGTGGAAAAAGCGCATTTCCCCGCAGCGATTTTGCAATATCTTCGGTCAGGACGGAGAGCCTGACCTTATGACCGAATCGTCCTTGACCCAAACTGTGCTGCCCCGGATCGTTTTGGTGACCGGGCCTAGCGGGGCGGGTCGCTCAACCACGCTTAATGTGTTGGAGGATCTCGGTTTCGAGGCCATCGACAACTTGCCGCTGTCCTTGTTTCCAACGTTGATGACCTCGCCGCCAGCCGGGCGCCCGCTCGCTTTGGGGTTTGATCCGCGCAACCGGGATTTTTCGACGAATACGATGATTGATATCATCGAAGGTTTGGGCACCTATCCCGATGTTTCAACCGAAGTGCTGTATGTGGATTGTTCGCGCGACGTGTTGTTGCGGCGGTTTTCAGAGACAAGGCGGCGCCATCCTTTGGCACCGGGCGACAGCCCGGACAAAGGGATCGCAAGAGAGCTGGATCTTTTGGTGCCTGTGCGTGCGCGTGCCGATATTTTGATCGATACGTCTGAAATGAGTCCGCATGATTTGCGCGCCGAGATCGAGCGGCTTTTTGCGCCGGATGGTCAGCGAAATCTTGCAGTGACGCTCAATTCATTCTCGTTCAAGCGCGGACTGCCGCGCGGCATGGATATGGTTTTGGACGTGAGGTTTATGCGGAACCCGCATTGGGAGCCATCGCTACGTGCTTTTGACGGGCGCGATGCGCCGGTTGCGGCGCATGTGATGGCCGATCCCTTGGCGCCAGAGTTCCTCAAGCGGGTTACGGAAATGGTGCTGATGCTGCTGCCTGCTTATCGCTCAGAGGGTAAGGCGCATTTTGCATTGGGATTTGGATGTTCGGGTGGACAGCACCGTTCGGTCGCAGTGACGGAGTATATGGCTAAGGCCCTTGCGGAAGCGGGGTGGCAAGTGTCAATTAGGCACCGAGAGTTGGAGCGCAAAGGACCATCCGACAGCGCTTTGGCACATGGTCTGCGGGAATAAGGAACGACATCGGGTGCTGGGCATCGTTATCGTTGCACATGGGGGATTGGCGCGCGAGTATCTGGCGGCCATTGAGCATGTCGTGGGCGTACAGCCAGGCATCATGCCGATTGCCATTGAGGCCGATCATGACCGCTCTCAGAAGCAGGGAGAGATTTGTGCGGCTGCAGATGCGGTGGATCAAGGAACAGGTGTGGTCGTGGTGACTGACATGTTTGGCGGATCGCCTTCAAACCTTGCGATGCGGGCCTGTTTGCCCGAAGGGCGTCGGATACTTTATGGGGCAAATCTGCCTATGTTGATCAAATTGGCAAAAAGCCGTCATTTGCCGGTGGCAGACGCGGTTCGGGCTGCGATGGATGCAGGGCGCAAATACATCGACAGCCAGACGATTACGGAATGACCGGAAAAATGACTGAAACAGTGAGCCGAAACCTGAAGATCATCAATGAAAAGGGCCTGCATGCGCGCGCTTCGGCAAAGTTTGTTGAAGTCGTGGAGGGCTTTGACGCCCGCGCGGAAGTTGGGCGCGACGGCATGTCCGCTTCTGGGGACAGCATTATGGGGCTTTTGATGTTGGCAGCGTCAAAGGGAACAACTATTGAGGTTCAAACCTCTGGACCGGATGCCGCGGCGCTTGCAGATGCTCTGACGGCTTTGGTGGCCGATCGGTTCGGCGAGGGGATGTAAGGAACCAATTGCGGCGCGCCAAGATCCGCGACCGCGTGTAAAAGCGGTGGCGGATTAAGTGGTGGATAGCGCACAAGGCCAATCAAGCGTCGTCGCAACGACTGCGACAGCGCAGGTGCCTTCAAAATATGATCGTCGCAGCCTGTCCTATGCCAATACTTTCGATAACAAGACACAGGCCTTGGTGATCCGCGCCATGGAGTGGATGACGGGCAAGGTGACTGTGATCCGGCTGATCCGCGAGTTTGAGCGGCGGGGAGCACCGACGGGGATCGAGTTTTGGCGCGCGGCCTTGGATGTGATGGGGATCCCGCTTCAAACCCCGGCGGAGCAGATCGCCCGGTTGCCTAGCAAAGGGCCTGTGGTTGTTGTGGCCAACCACCCCCATGGGTTGGTCGATGGTATGATTTTGGCTGATTTGATTGGCCGGGTTCGCACTGATTTTCGGATCCTGACCCGATCAGTCTTGACTGGGATCGACGAGGTGGCGGCAAGCTATCTGATCCCGGTGCCGTTTCCGCATGATCCCGAGGCACAGCGCAAGAGCGTGGAGATGCGCGCGCAAGCAATGGCACATCTGAAGGCAGGCGGCGTGGTTTCGGTGTTCCCGTCAGGTGTGGTGGCGTCTTCCGAAGGCTTTTTCGGGCCAGCGATTGAGGCTGAATGGAATGTGTTTACGGCGCAGTTGATCCGTCGTTCGGGCGCGATTGTCGTGCCGATCCATTTTCCTGGTTCGAATTCGCGCTGGTATCAGATTGCCAACAAGCTTTCTGCGACGCTGCGGCAGGGTTTGTTGCTGCATGAGATCGTTCATGCGCTCAACAAGCCACAAAAACCCGTAGTCGGAGAGCCGCTGACAGAGGCGCAGCTGGCGCGTCTGGAGACAGATCCGCGCGGGTTCATGGCGTGGTTGCGCGAGCATACGCTCGCGCTCGCCGACTG
>DOOI01000104.1:16466-16686 GCA_003512825.1 Paracoccaceae bacterium
GCTCGCCGACTGACTTAGCCGTTCTTTTTTGCTTCTGCGGCGGCTTTCATGCGCGCCAAGAGGGCTGCTTTGCCTGTATCGGGCTTTTTCGGCGCGCCATGGGCGGGCTGATGGCCGTCAAACTTGGGGTTGCCTTTGGCGCTCTTGGGTGCGCCGGATTTACCGTAATTCATCGAGGTCTCCTCAAAGGAAAACGCGCGCCGCTGGGGCGCGCGCTTTG
>DOOI01000057.1 GCA_003512825.1 Paracoccaceae bacterium
CCGAGCCAAAGAACATCTGCCCCGACACGTGATAAGTCCGCACCGCACCATCGGCGCTCAACACACTTGTCACGCCAAATAGCCGCGCGATCTTGGCGGCAAAGAACACCCCCGACATCAGCACACCCACCAAAACACCTATCGCAAGGTTATGCGTCCACACCACCGTAATCACCGTGGCCAACATCACCGCAGTCGACGAGCGCGGCATGGTCCGCATTGCACCAAGCGACGCCCAACTAAAGGTGCCGACCGACACCATGATCATGATCGCCACCAAGGCCGGCATCGGGATCTGACTTACCCATTCCCCCAAGCCGACGCAGAACACCAAAAGCATCACCCCCGCCACAAAGGTCGAAAGCCGCCCCCGCCCGCCAGAGCGCACGTTGATCACGGATTGCCCAATCATCGCACAGCCCGCCATGCCACCGATAAAGCCTGTCAACGTATTGGCCACACCTTGGCCAAGGCACTCTTGATTCCGGTCGCTGACCGTATCCGTCATGTCATCCACGATCTGCTGCGTCATCAGACTTTCCAACAGCCCAACCACCGCAACCGCCAGCGCATAAGGCAGCACAATAAGGAATGTCTCGATTGTGAATGGCACATTCGGCATGAAAATGGACGGCAGCGCATCAGGCAGCTGCCCCATATCCCCAACCGATCTCACATCCCAGCCAAAGCTAAGGCTCAATCCCGTCAGCACCACAATCGCTACCAAGGGCGAGGGGATCGAGCGGTTCACATAGGGGAACAAGTAAATAATCGCCAAAGCCGCCGCGACCAAAACATAGGTCATCGGGGTCACAAGGCGCGGATCAAGCTCCGGCAATTGCGCCATAAAGATCAAGATAGCCAGCGCATTCACAAATCCGGTCATCACAGATTTGGAGACAAAGCGCATGACAAACCCAAGCCGCAGCAGGCCCATGCCGATTTGCAAAAGCCCGGCCAAAACGGTCGCGGCCAAGAGGTAATCCAACCCATGCTCACGCACGAGGCTCCCCATCAGCACCGCCGTCGCGGCCGTCGCGGCAGAAATCATCCCCGGACGCCCCCCCAAGATGGCCGTGATAACGGCAATCGAGAAGCTGGCATAAAGCCCCACCTTCGGGTCCACACCCGCGATCAGCGAAAAAGCAATCGCCTCCGGGATCAGCGCCAAAGCCACCACCAGCCCGGACAAGATGTCGGCCCGAATATTTCCGGTCCATTCATTCCGATAGTTCAAACGTCTGTTCATATGTCTCTTTGCAAACCGCTGCTCTTCCCGCATCCCGCAGGTCTGTTCGGTCTTGCCCTTGTCTCTCGTGTTGTCCGGCGGATCAGCGGCCGGAAGAGCCGCCGGGGTGCTCACCCCAGCCCTATTCGCTGCGACGCGGCATAGCTGAAAAGCGGCTTTGCGCCAACCCATCCCGAAAAAAGAATCGTCCAGGTGGTTAATTTTACGTCATGACGCAAACCAGACGTCACCCATACGCAAATCATACCCTCCGATTTTGGAAGAATTTGGTCCGTTCTCTGCGGCTTCAAGAAATGGTTTAGAAATGACCAATACGCCGCCCCAAAGATAACATTACCCGCGCGCGAAACCACCGCGCCGCGGTCCCTGCTGTCATCCTCAGCGCGGGCTGCGCTTGGCCAAAATCCGCTGCAAGGTCCGACGGTGCATGTTCAGTCGCCGCGCGGTTTCGCTGACATTGCGGTCACACAGCTCATAAACCCGCTGAATATGCTCCCAGCGCACGCGATCTGCACTCATCGGGTTTTCTGGTGGCGGCGGCAGACTATCCCCCCGCGACAGCAGCGCATTGGTGATGTCCGTTGCATCGGTAGGCTTCGACAAATAGTCGGTCGCACCAATTTTTACCGCGGCCACCGCAGTCGCAATTGCGCCATAACCCGTCAAAACCACGATCCGGCAATCGGGCCGCTTCTCACGCAGCACCTCCACCACATCTAATCCATTGCCATCTTCCAAGCGCAGATCACACACCGCATAAGCGGGCGGTCGTGCCGTCGCAATCGCTTTGCCAGCCGCGACAGATCCGGCCATTTCCACTTCAAAACCGCGCTTTTCCATAGCCTTAGCCAAACGCTTCAAAAAGGTTTCGTCGTCATCCAAAAGCAGGAGCGACCGATCCTCACCTAGGTCGAGAGCCTCTTCACTCATGTGGTTTCTCCCCTTTTGCCGTTTGGCTAGATCTAGGATTATCGCCAGCATTGCCCTGCGTCAAACCTTCGCAGGCAACGGCAATTAATCCAAGCGCAAACAAGGCTTAAAAAAAACACGCCCTCAGCGCGCATCCACAAAGCACTGGATACGATCAGCCATTTGCTCTGGTGTCACATCCCGGTTGAAAAACTCGATGAACCCTTCTTCCGGAAAGCTCAGATAAGAAAACGTCGAATGATCAACCAGATAGTATTTATCATCCGCCGCAGCATCCTGCTTCTTGAAATAGGTGCGATACGCCATCGACGCGGCCTTAACCTGCTCCGCCGTCCCCGTCAGGCCCAACATACGCGGGTGCAAGATATCGGTAAATTCCGCCATCACCTCGGGCGTATCCCGCTCCGGGTCGATCGAGATGAACACGGGCTTCACCATCTTGCCGCGCCCCTCAAGGATCTCAATCGCTTCGGCATTGCGCGCATTATCCAATGGGCAAACATCGGGGCAAAACGTGTATCCGAAATACAAGAGCGTTGGTTGATCAATCACGTCCTTTTCGGTCACGGTCTTTCCGGTCTCATCCACCAAGGTGAACGGGCCCCCTATCTTGCTCGAGCCACCCGCCACCGCAGAAGACCGACACTGGGCATATTTGTCGCCCTCGCCATTTTGGCGGGTCATCATCCAAGTGACCGCAACCGCCGTAATTGCCAAAGCCGCCGCCAGAATTGCATAGATCCGTGTCATTCTCGCTCCTTCTTCCCCGCCGTTTGGCAGGGATGGTCAATCATGTTGAGGACAGGCATATTTCGCTCATCTCGAAGCTGCAACCGGACCAAAGCGCACAGATGAGTGATCTTTCCCTCGGTCTCCTGAAAAACCGCCAGCGCGGTAACTGGATTCGCCTCCGCACCGTGATCTTGCTTCGATGGATCGCCATCGCGGGGCAAATCAGCGCGATCATCGTGGGTCAGTCGCTCTATGGATTACAGCTCGATCTGGGCCTCTGCCTCATGGTGATTGGCACCTCTGTCATCGCCAATCTAGTCGCCATCGTAATCTTTCCGGAAACCAAGCGCCTCTCGGAAACCGAGAATTTTCTCATGGTGCTCTTTGATCTTTTGCAGCTGGCGCTTTTGCTCTTTCTCACGGGCGGTCTGCACAACCCGTTTTATGTGCTGATCATCGGCCCGGTTATGGTTTCCGCTGCCGTGTTGTCGCGCCGCTCTACGGCCCTGCTGGGCCTTACGGCCATTATCGCAGCCACTGTTCTCACCCGATTTTATCTGCCGCTTCAAACTGAGGCCGGGGAACTCCTTCGCATTCCGGCGCTGTTTCTTTTTGGGAATTGGGTCGCCATCGTGATCGCCGTGGTGTTCCTGTCACTCTATGCGCGCCGCGTTGCGGTGGAAATGCATGCCATGTCCGACGCGCTACAGGCCACGCAAATGGCCCTCTCTCGCGAACAAAAACTCACAGATATCGGCGGGGTCGTCGCCGCTGCCGCACATGAGCTAGGCACGCCCCTCGCCACAATAAAACTCACCTCCGCCGAACTGATTGAAGAACTCGACGATCGCCCCGAACTGCAAGAAGACGCGCGCCTCATCCGCGCCGAAGCTGACCGTTGCCGCGATATCCTGCGCTCCATGGGCCGCGCTGGCAAAGATGACCTCCATTTGCGCCAAGCACCGCTCTCTGCTGTTCTGCGCGAAGCGGCCGAGCCGCATATGACACGCGGCAAGGACGTCCGCCTTGACCAAGCCACCTCAAGCGTCCAGCCGGGGCCGCATCCTTCCATTCTTCGCAGTCCGGAATTGATCCATGGCCTCCGCAACCTTGTTCAGAACGCCGTGGATTTTGCAAAAAGTTCGGTCTGGATCGAGTATCAATGGACAGAGCAACAAATCATCGTTCGCATCATGGATGACGGCCAAGGCTACCCATCCGACCTGATTGGCCGTATCGGCGACCCGTTCATGCGCCGCCGCCGCTCCGTCGAGCCAAGCGGCCACCGACCCGAATACGAGGGTATGGGCCTAGGCCTCTTCATCGCCAAAACCCTGCTGGAACGCACGGGCGCCGCGCTGGTCTTCGCCAATGGCGGTGATCCGTTCCTCCCGCCTGAGGACCAACCAGAACGCTGCGGCGCAATTGTCGAGGTCGCTTGGCCCCGCAGCCGCATAGATGCCAAAATCGAGGGCAACGCTCCCCCGCTTGGTGAAAATCAGCCGCTTGTCATCTGATCGCGAATTTTCCGGCCGCATGCTTCAGAGTTAACATTTGGTTAACCAAACCTTGCGACGCTCCGCATATTCTCTAGCGTTGCGAGGCCGCCCTGACCGACTCCCTCCTATCCTTCCTCTACATCACCTTCCCCGCCATCATCGGTGTTGTTGGGGCCTTCGCCATAACGCTTTTCTTTGGCCAATCCCGCAAGGCGCACCGCCCCACTGATATGAATCCAGACGCCATCTGTATTCTCTTCTCCGGCGAAACCATGTCTGATGCCTCACCTGCTGGCCAAAAACTCTTCGCAGAAGCCTCAGGCACATTCAGGACTGATTGGGAAAAGCTACGGGCAACCCTTGCGCCGCATTTCCCCGAAATTCCCCTGTCACCGATGGATCTGGAAGATACTATAAGCCTATCGCTCCCTCCCGTGACCGACGGCCTCTTTCAGCCGCTGATCATCGAGAGCCACAAAGGACAGACCCGCGTTCTTCTTGCGCGGGAACCACAACCGAGCCTCCTTGCCGCCCCCACATCTGCCGCCCCAGATACTCGGCTGACCCTTGCGGCGGACCTGTCGCCCTGCCCAACATGGTGCGCGCGCCAAGGTGGGAGGGTGGTTTGGGCCAATCGCGCCTATCTCGCCCTCCGGCCTCCAAACTGCCCCTCCTCCAAAGACGGCGAAATTCCCTCGCTCTTTGATCCGCGCCTGCTCTCAGACACCCAAATGCGCCCGCAGCGCTTGTCACTGGCGCCCCAAGACAACCAGCCAGAGCGTTGGTTTGAAATTACCACCACGCGCTTTGGCGATGAAACCCTCCACCACGCAATGCCGCTGGACGAGGTGATCCGTGCCGAAACTCTTCAGCGCAGCTTTGTGCAAACCCTCACGAAAACCTTTGCCAATCTCTCGATTGGCCTCGCCATCTTTGATCGCGACAAACGGCTTGCCCTGTTCAATCCAGCCCTTCTCGATCTCACAGCCTTGCCCGTCGATTTTCTCACGTCTCGCCCCACAATGCTCAGCTTCTTTGACGCCATGCGCGACATTCAAACCATGCCTGAGCCAAAAGATTTCAAGGCTTGGCGGCAAAACCTTCTCTCGATCAACAGCACCGCCCCAAATCGCGAGTTCCTAGAAACTTGGTCGCTTCCCGGCGGGCAAACTTACCGTGTCACAGGCCGTGCCCAACCAGATGGCACCCTCGCCTTCCTGATCGAAGATATCTCCGACGAGATTTCGCTTACCCGCCACTTCCGAGAGGAGTTGGGGCAAACGCGCGCCATTCTCGAACATCTGCATCAAGGTGTTGCGCTCTTTTCACCTTCGGGAAAACTCAGCCTCCGCAACGCCGCTTATGACACCGTCTGGCCTTCCGCAGACGCCGCCTTGACCGAGAACGCCGACATTGCCCAAGCCATCGCGGGCTGGCGCGAGCTTTGCGCCCCCACACCATTCTGGGCAGAACTCCTCGCTTACACCGAACGCCGCACAGCCTCCCCTCCAGAAATGTGCCTCTTGCACCGCAAAGATGGCCGTTTGATTTCTGTTGTCGCCACGCGCTTGCATGGTGGCGCGTGCCTGCTTCTCTTCGGCTCGCCCCTTTTACCGGTCCGCGCCCCCAAAGAAGCCGCGCTCACAGCCCCCTAAGGCTTGCGGCGACAGGTTTGGGCTGTAATCTTGCCCCATGCTTACCTCCGCGCCACGCTCACTCATGCTCTCCACTCCCGAAGAAACGGCCAGCCTCGCTGCTCGGTTTGGCGCGGCGCTGCGACCGGGCGACGTCCTCTTGCTCTCCGGTAGTATCGGCGCAGGAAAAACTCACTTTGCCCGCGCCCTGATCAAATCATTGCTCTTGGTCGAGGAAGATGTTCCATCCCCCACCTTCACTCTCGTGCAGGTCTATGACAGCACGCGTGGTGAAATCTGGCACGCCGACCTCTACCGCCTTTCCACTGCCGACGAAGCCATCGAACTGGGCCTGACCGAAGCCTTCGAATCCGCGATCTGCCTCATTGAATGGCCTGACAGGCTGGGCACCCTCGCCCCCCCAAATGCACTGCACCTTGCTTTTGCCACCACAGAGGAAGATGACGCTCGCACCCTCACGCTGACCCCCGGCGATGGCTGGGCCCCCCGTCTTTCGGAGCTTCTCGCATGACCCCCCGCGCTGATCAGGCCCAAGCCTTCCTTTCTACCACCGACTGGGGCTCTGTCCCGGTCTCGCCCCTTGCAGGGGATGCGTCAAATCGTAAGTATTTCCGCCTGATCCGGCCAAACGGCCATACCGCCGTTCTGATGGACGCCGACCCCGCCAAGGGCGAAGATGTCCGCCCCTTTCTTCATGTTGCGGCGCATCTTGCACAAATTGGCCTCTCTGCACCCACCTGCCTCGCACAGGATATCCCCAAGGGGTTTTTGCTCCTCGAAGACTTGGGCGACGCCCTGTTCGCCCGCGTCGTCGCCAAAGACCCCGCTCTTGAAACACCGCTCTATGAGGCGGCAACAGGCGCCCTCGTCACCTTGCACGCCAATGCCCCGGCATCGGGTTTGAAACCCTATGATCCCGCTGTCATGACCGCCATGGCCGCCCTCGCATGGCGCTGGTATCGCAGCGGCGCACTTGGTGCAGATGCGGCGCGTGAAACGGCCTTCACCGAGGCTTTCAAACCCCTGCTCGACACATATGTGCGCGAGACACCCGTGATGATCTTGCGCGACTATCATGCCGAAAACCTGCTTTGGCTCCCTGCGCGCCAAGGCCCCGCTCGCGCAGGACAGCTCGACTTTCAAGACGCGATGCTGGGCCATCCTGCCTATGATCTGGTCTCCCTGCTGCAAGACGCCCGGCGCGATGTGTCGTCAGACGTGGCAGAGGCGATGGTTCGTCATTATTGCCACCAAACCAATTCCAACCACTCCGACTTCACCACGGCCTATCACCTGCTTGGCGCGCAACGAAACCTCCGCATTCTTGGTGTCTTTGCCCGTCTTTCGTTGATGGCGGGCAAACCGCATTACATCGATCTCATCCCACGCGTCTGGGCGCATCTGATGCATGACCTTGCTCACCCCGCGCTCGCGCCAGTCGCGGCACTCATCCGCGCTGACCTCCCTGAACCTACTCCCGCTCTCCTGCAAAGATTGAAAGACCTATGCGGCACAGTCCCCGCTCCGTAATTCTTTTCGCGGCCGGGTTTGGCACCCGCATGGGCGCGCTGACCCAATCGCGCCCAAAGCCATTGATCGAGGTCGCTGGCCGCGCATTGCTCGATCACGCCCTCTCGCTTGCCCAAGCCATCACGCCCACACGGGTCGTGGTAAACACCCATTATCTGAGCGCTCAGATCCACTCACATCTGACGGGCCAGGACGTGCTGATTTCTGAGGAAACCCCCGATATTCTCGAAACGGGCGGCGGCCTGCGCCAAGCTTTGCCACTCTTGGGCCCTGATCCGGTCTTCACCCTCAACACAGATTACGTTTGGTCCGGCCCCAATCCTCTCGCCTGCCTGTCCGCCGCGTGGGACCCCGACAAAATGGACGCGCTTTTGCTCTGCCTGCCCAAATCTCGTGCGCTGGGTCACTCCGGTGCAGGCGATTTTCTTCTCGACGGCGCGGGTCACGACGGCGCGGGTCAGGCCACACGTGGGCCGGGCCTGATCTATGCTGGCGCGCAAATCATTCGCACAGACGGCTTGGCCGCCATTCCAGAAGCCGCGTTCTCCCTCAACCGCCTTTGGGACGACATGCTCCAAAAGGGCCGCCTTTACGGTCTGGAATACCCCGGCCAATGGTGCGACGTCGGCCGCCCCGAAGGCATCGCTCTGGCCGAAACCATGCTAGCGTCTGCCAATGTTTGAACCTCAACCCAAGCCCCGCGTCTTTGGCGTGCCGCCCGGCGCGGATTTCCCCCGCGCCCTTGTCGCCCACCTCACCGACGCCTATCGACACCAACCGCCCCAAGCACTCGCTCGGGTCCGCATCATCGTAAACACCCGCCGAATGGAGCGGCGCATCCGCGAGATGTTTGATGCAGGCCCAGCTCTCCTTCTGCCTCGGATCGAGTTGGTGGCCGAAATGGACGCCGCTTTTCCCGACCTTCCCGCCGCGACCTCACCCCTTCGCCGCAGGCTCGAACTCACCCGCCTGATCGCGCGCCTCCTTGATGCCGAACCAGATCTCGCCGCGCGCGCGTCTCTCTATGATCTGGCCGATAGTCTGGCGGCACTGATTGATGAAATGCACGGCGAAGGCATTTCTCCCGATGTTGTCGCGCAAATCGACGTGGCCAATCACTCCGCGCATTGGGCGCGCACACAATCGTTTCTTGGCATCGCCGCCGCTTACCTTGAGGCAATGAACGAAACCCCCGACAGCCGCGAACGCCAGCGCCTCGCCGTCGACGCCATACTTGCAGATTGGGCAAGCCATCCACCCACAGATCCGGTGATCTTGGCGGGCTCAACGGGCTCTTGGACAACCACGCGCCGCCTGATGTGCGCCATTGCCCGCCTGCCGCAGGGGGCCGTTATCCTGCCCGGCTTTGACAACACCATGCCCGCTTCCGCATGGGCCGACCTCGATGACCGCCTGACCGCCGAAGACCACCCCCAGTCACGATTTCGCCGCTTGATGGAGGAACTCGACCTTACCAGAAACGACATCCTCGACTGGCCCAATGTCACAGCCCCCAATCCCGCCCGAAATGCGCTTGTCTCTCTGGCGCTGCGCCCCGCACCCGTCACGGATTGCTGGCTTACCGAGGGTCCACATCTGCCCAATCTGCTTGAGGCCACCGAACAAGTTACGCTGCTCGAAGCGCCAACCCGCCGTCTCGAGGCTTTTGCCATCGCACTGCGCCTCCGCAAAGCCGCCGAAGATGGCCAGTCCGCCGCGCTGATCACCCCAGACCGTATGCTTACCCGTCAGGTCACTGCCCATCTCGATCGGTGGCGCATTCTGCCCGACGACAGCGCTGGTGAACCGCTCCACCTCACTGCGCCGGGTCGCTTCCTGCGTCACACCGCGGCCCTTACCCAAGATCGCCTCACCGCCGAAATGCTTCTGGTGGTTCTCAAACACCCGCTTTGCCAATCCGGCGGTGATCGCAAACGGCACTTGCGCTACACCCGCCTGCTGGAATTGCACATTCGCCGCAACGGCATGCCCTATCCTGACGCGCCTGCGCTGCGCCTTTGGGGCAACGCGAAATCTCCCGAGGCGCTTGAATGGGTGGAATGGCTTCTCGCCTGTCTCGAACCCACCCCCATGCCACACCCCGATCTGACTCAGCGCGTCCATCATCATCTGGCCCTGACAGAGGCCCTCGCAGGCGGCCCAACCGCGCTATGGGACGGCGACGCAGGCACAACAGCGCTCAGAGTAATGTCTGGCCTTTTGGCCGAAGCCCCCCATGGCGATGCACTCTCGCCGCATGACTACAGCGACCTGATCACCGCTCTCTTAATGCGTGAAACCTCTCGCTCCGCCGTTGAACCCCATCCGCTCATCCGCATCTGGGGCACTTTGGAAGCGCGCGTCCAAGGGGCTGATCTGCTCATTTTGGGCGGGTTGAATGACGGCATATGGCCCGCCGCCGTGCCCCCCGATCCATGGATGAACCGCGCCATGCGCCTCGCGGCGGGTCTGCGCCTTCCAGAGGTCCGCATCGGCCTCGCCGCGCATGATTTCCAACAAGCCGTCGGCGCACCCGAGGTCTGGCTCACACGCTCCCTACGTGCCGACGACGCACAATCCGTGCCCTCGCGCTGGCTCAACCGATTAACCAACCTGCTCGACGGATTGCCCCACACCCATGGCCGCGCCGCACTGAAACTGATGCGCGCCAAAGGCAAAGACTGGCTCGCCCTTGCCGCTGAATTGGACAAGGTCGCACCCGCACCCCCCACCCAGCGGCCCTCGCCCGTCCCTCCCGCCGGGGTCCAGCCCACCACGCTTTCCGTAACCCAGATCAAGACCCTCATCCGCGACCCCTACGCCATCTATGCGCGTCGTATTCTCAATCTTCGGCCTCTTGACCCCTTGATGCAAAGCCCGGATGCACGCCTCAAGGGCACCGCACTGCACGAAGCCTTTGAAAGATTTCTCCGCGCTGTAGAAGCCGACGCCTCCCAGCTCACCGTCGAAACACTCTTGGATGAAACAGAGACTGTTTTGGCGGAAAACGTGCCGTGGCCCGAGGTGCAAATGCTCTGGCATGCGCGCGTGCGCCGAATAGCCAAGGATTTCATCGCAGAAGAAATCGCGCGCCAATCCATCGCAACGCCCGCGGCATTCGAAGCCAAAGGCAGCGTCGATCTGCCCGAGTTTGGCCTTACACTCTCCGGCACAGCTGACCGCATCGACAGGGCGCCGGATGGTTCGGTCCTGATCTACGATTACAAAACCGGAACTCCTCCAACCGAAAAACAACAAGTGCTCTTCGATCGCCAACTCCAAATTGAAGCGGCCATGATCCGCGCTGGCAGCTTCCAAACCATTGGTCCCACCGATGTATCGAGCGCCGCTTTCCTTGGTGTGGGCGCCACGCTCAAAACCGTTTCTGCGCCCCTGACCGAAAAGGACGGAACCGACTTCATTGACCAAACCTGGGCTTGGCTGCGCGACATCCTAGAGTTCTATCTGGTGAAAAATGGCGGCTATACCGCGCGCAAACAAATGGAGCTGGCGTCCCATGCCGGCGATTATGACCACCTCGCGCGCTATGGCGAATGGGATGAAACCCAGCCCGCCCATCCGGAGCAACTCAAATGATCGCACCGAATGACGCCACCCGCGCCCAAATTCTAGCCGCGCGCCCCAATGTGTCCACCTGGGTCGGCGCAAATGCAGGCTCTGGCAAAACCCGCGTCCTGACCGACCGCGTCGCACGGCTTCTTCTCAATGGCGTCGAGCCACAGAAAATCCTGTGCCTCACCTATACAAAGGCCGCAGCTTCGGAGATGCAAAATCGCCTCTTCGCCCGCCTTGGGTCATGGGCAATGTTGAGTGACGATGCGCTTCGCCAAGAGCTTATGTCTCTGGACCAAGACCAAATCCTCAGCCCTACTGACCTCAAGAAGGCTCGCACCCTTTTCGCCCGCGCAATCGAAACGCCGGGCGGCCTCAAAATTCAAACCATCCACTCTTTCTGCGCCTCCATCCTGAGACGCTTTCCATTGGAAGCCCAAGTCAGCCCCAATTTCAGCGAAATGGATGACCGGGCTGGCGCACTCTTGCGGGCCGAGATCATCCGCGACATGGCGCGCGGCCCGGCTCGCCGCCTCATGGAAACCGTGGCCCCCCGCCTGTCTGGCAACGATTTTGATGACTTTACCAAAGCCCTCGTCACACATCGCGCAGGAATCCCCGGCGGGCAAACCCTGCGCTCCCTCGCGCCCCGATTTGGTCTCCCCCCCGAAGCGCGCCCCGAAGATGCGCTGCACATCGCCTTTATCGGCGGCGAGACACGCTTGCTGAAAGATCTCGCAGAGCAGCTGGCCAAACAGTCAAAATCCTACCAAGCCGACGCCGAGGTTATCGCGGCAATTCCGCGTGATCCCCTTACGCTAGCCTCCCTTCACGCGCTGATTGCCTTCTTCACCGACTCAAAAGGCGCGCTGAAATTAGGTCGCTATCCCACAACCAACCACAAGGCCGCTCGGGCTGCCGTGGCTGACACCCAAGACGAGATCGACGCCTTGATTGAGCGTCTCTCCCTCGCCCGCGAATACCTCAGTCGCATCGCCGTCTGGCATGCCACTGCCGACCTCCACGCCTTCGCAGAGCCGTTTTTGCGCGCCTATCAAGACCGCAAACTTCTGCGCGGATGGCTCGATTTCGATGATCTCATCGTCAAAGCCCGGGATCTTCTGTCTCGCTCCGACGTTGCCTCTTGGGTTCTTTATCGGCTGGACGGCGGGATCGACCACATCCTTGTCGACGAGGCCCAAGACACCAACCCGCTACAATGGCAGGTAATCGACCTCCTGAGCCAAGAGTTCACCTCGGGCGAGGGCGCGCGCCCAAATCAACAGCGCACCATGTTCGTGGTCGGCGACAAGAAGCAATCGATCTACAGCTTCCAAGGCGCTGATCCCCGCGAATTCGACCGCATGCGCGAGCGGTTCTCAGAGCGCCTCGCACCATCCGGCGCGCCCCTCCATGTCACGGGTCTGCGCTTTTCTTTCCGCTCGTCCGCCCGTGTGCTGTCTCTCGTGGATCGCGCCTTCGACGGGCGCGAGTCCTCTGGATTCGAGCCTGATGCGGCTCATATCGCCTTTCATGCCGACCTTCCCGGCCGCGTTGATCTGTGGCCACCCGAAACGCCAGCCGACAAACAAGAGCCGCCCGCCCATGCAACAATGGATTGGGTCGCGACCGACCACCACGAAGTGCGCCTCGCGCGCCGCATCGCGGACACCATCCGCGAAATGCTGGAGAAAGGCACCCTGTTGCCCGTCGCCGCCACGAAAGACACGCCAATGCATGCCCGCCCCGTGCTCCCCGGCGATATCTTGATTTTGGTGCAACGCCGCTCGTCGCTCTTTGGCCATATCATCCGCGCCTGCAAGGCGGCGAACCTACCTATTGCAGGCTCCGACCGTCTCAAAGTCGGCGCGGAATTGGCGGTGCGCGACCTCGCAGCACTCCTATCAGCCCTCGCCACTCCCGAAGATGACCTTGCCCTCGCCACCGCCCTACGCTCCCCACTCTTTGACTGGAGCGAGCAAGCCCTCTTTACCCTCGCTCATGCGCGCGGCGACGTCACCCTTTGGGCAAAACTGCATAGCGAGGCGGCAGTTTACGGCGAGACAGTCTCTGTTTTGACAGAACTTGCAGGCCAAGCCGACTTTCTCCGCCCCTATGATCTGCTAGAGCGCATTCTTATCCGCCATGATGGCCGCCGCCGCCTTCTGGCCCGCCTCGGGGCCGAAGCCGAGGACGGGATTGATGCCTTCTTGGCCCAGGCTTTGGCTTATGAACAAAATGATGTGCCAAGCCTGACAGGCTTTCTGGGCTGGATGGAAACCGACGCGCTGGAAGTGAAGCGCCAGATGGACGGCAGCACCAACGAAATCCGTGTCATGACCGTGCATGGCGCGAAAGGCCTCGAATCCCCCATTGTCATCCTCCCCGACACCATGGATCGCCGCGACAAGCCCGAAGACCGGATCGTGTTGCATGATGGTTTCTGCTGGTGGTGGCCCAACAAGAAGGAATGGCCCGACAGCTACGCCGCCATCCGCGAAGCCCGCCTTGAAGCCATCGATGCCGAAAATGATCGCTTGCTCTATGTCGCTATGACACGCGCCGAAAAATGGCTGATTTTGGCCGGTGCAGGCTCGATTGCCGACGACTCCGACGGCTGGTATGCCCGTCTTGAAGCCGCCATGCGCGCTGCCAACGCTGCCTCGCATCCCTTTGAAGGTGGCGCAGGCCTCCGCATCGAAGACGCCTCATGGCACGCTCTTCCCCAACTGCCACAACAGGAAACGCCGCCCACACCTCCCCAAAAGGCAGAGGCTTTCTATCAACACCCCCCTGCAAAAACGCCAGGCGCGCCCCGCACGATCAGCCCTTCAAACTTGGGTGGCGCCAAGGCATTGCCCGGCGAAGGCCAAGATACTGAAGACGCGAAGCAATTCGGCACCCTTGTTCATCGCCTGCTCGAACGCCTGCCTGATTTGCCGCAGTCGAACTGGTCTGATGCAGCCCGCGCGCTTTCTTTCTGGGCGCCCACCGCAATGGCCGCTGCTGCGCTCACAGATGCCCAGCGCGTGCTGACCAGCCCAGAGCTTGCGTCGTACTTTCAACCCGGCGCATTGATCGAAGTGCCCATCTCTGCTGACATCCCCGGTTTTGGTCGTCTCTATGGGCTCATCGACCGCCTCATCGTGACCGACACACATGTTCTCGCAATCGACTATAAATCCAATCGCGTCGTTCCGGCGTCTTTTTCCGAATGCCCCGAAGGCCTGCTGCGGCAAATGGGGGCCTATGCCGCCGCTCTCTCTGCCGTTTTCCCACAACATGAAATCCAAACCGCTATTCTCTGGACGGCCACCGCCACTCTTATGTCACTGCCGCACGATGCGGTGAGCGCTGCATTCGCACGCGTCACCTCCCTTGACGCCCCGCCCCCCGGACCATAGCTTAACGACAACCGCCTCACATTCAGGAGATGAGATATGGCTGGCGCAACTGTTGCCGTGACCGATGCCACCTTCGACGCCGAAGTTAAAAACTCCGACGTTCCCGTGGTTGTAGATTTTTGGGCCGAATGGTGTGGTCCCTGCCGTCAGATCGGCCCAGCCCTCGAAGAGCTGGCCACCGAATACGGCGGAAAAGTAAAAATCGCCAAGATTGACGTGGACAACAACCAACAGATCGCCGCTCAACTCGGTGTTCGTGGTATCCCCGCACTCTTCATCTTCAAAGATGGTCAGGTGATCTCTAACCGCGCTGGCGCCGCCCCCAAGGCCTCGCTGAAAAGCTGGATCGACAGCGCGCTCTGATTTTCAGACACAAGATATGCTTTAGGGCGCTCCAATGAGGCGCCCTTTTTCTATAGCGACGATCCGGCGTCTATACGGGCCATCCGGCTCGACGCAGCGCCATGGTGATTTTTTCCGTGGCTTCCGGCCGACCCGCGTTGATGCTCATTTCTTGCCAAAACCACCACAAATAGCCCTCATAATCGGGCGCAATATCGGCAACATTTCTTAGGGCGGCCACCGGGTCTGTCCGGGCATCCACCGCAATGTGGTGAAAATCAACGCCCGCAAACAGGACCGCAGGCTTTTTCAAGAAATACCCATTGAACGCGACCGACGAATTCATAGTCGCGATATAATCACAAGCAGGCAACAACTCCTCCATCTGGCCGCTGACCACCTCAAGTCGGGGATACTTCTCTTGCATGACTTCAAGCGCCTTGATTTCCGCAGGCTCATAGCGCTCCTTTGGATGAAGCGCCGCAATTACTGGACGGGCCTCATGGGTCAAAACAGTCTCTAACATGGCCAAAGGCGAACAAGATTGAAACGAGCGGCGCTCGGTCAGACGCCCTTGCAGCGGCACATAAACAAATCCCTCATGCCTGACCTGCCCAACCATCTCGCCAAACAAACGTTCCTGCCAATAGCGCGTGAACCTCTGCGCTTCTCGCCGATCAATCCTCTGCCCGGCAAAAGACGCTTCTGCCACAGCCCAACGCCAGCGTTCCCCGGTGCTCTCGATACCCCAGAACGGATAGTGATAGGCCCGGCGAAACGTGACCCCCCGTGGTCCCCAGGGTTCTTCCATATGAAAGATTGACCAGCCATCAAAAGACGCGTGCCGCACCGCCTCGTCTGGCCCATTGCCGTGCACCTCTATTGCGAATCCAGCCTCACGCAGCACATCGCCAACCTTGCCGATGAAATTATGCGCTCCGCGCTCCGCACTGTCTCGGAGGCTTGGCTCGAGGAAAAACCTTACCGTTTTCTTATCTCTCATATCGCCCCATTAACCACCGCGCGCATCGGTTTTTCACTGCTCAAACGTCATGACGCAAACCATACACCAACCATACGTCGGCTGGCACTGTTGCGGCACGGGCTTTTCCGCCCCATATAAACCATTAACCATGGAGGACGGTATGGCAGAAGACACATTCCCCGGCTGGCACGGCACCACGATTATTGGCGTCCGCAAAGGCGGCGAAGTCGTCGTCGCAGGCGACGGCCAGGTCAGCCTCGGCCCCACTGTCATCAAGGGCACTGCGCGTAAAGTGCGCCGCCTGTCCCCCGGCGGTTTTGAGGTCGTTGCAGGCTTTGCAGGCTCCACAGCCGATGCCTTTACCCTTCTTGAGCGTTTAGAGAAAAAACTCGAAGCAACCCCCGGCCAACTCGCACGCGCCTCTGTCGAACTGGCCAAAGACTGGCGGACAGATAAATACCTGCAAAAACTGGAAGCAATGCTGATCGTCACTGATGGCAAAGAGCTGTTCGTCATCACTGGCGCTGGCGATGTTTTGGAACCAGAGCACGACGTTGCCGCGATCGGATCGGGCGGAAACTACGCCCTCGCGGCGGCTCGCGCCCTTATGGACAGCCCACTTGGCGCCGAAGACATCGCGCGCAAAGCTATGTCCATCGCCGCAGATATCTGCGTTTACACCAACGGAAATCTTACTGTCGAACGCATCGGCAACTAACGCCATTGTTCCACGTGAAGCATTGATAGGCCCCCCATGACCGACCTGACCCCGCGCGAAATCGTCTCCGAGCTTGACCGTTTTATCATTGGCCAAAAAGACGCAAAACG
Source organism: Paracoccaceae bacterium (assembly GCA_003512825.1). Taxonomy (GTDB): domain Bacteria; phylum Pseudomonadota; class Alphaproteobacteria; order Rhodobacterales; family Rhodobacteraceae; genus UBA9554. Next base: position 16,728 of record DOOI01000057.1, read on the forward strand.
CGCCGTTGCCGTTGCCCTCCGCAATCGCTGGAGGCGCAAACAACTCGGGCCAGAATTGCGCGAGGAGGTCTATCCCAAGAACATCCTGATGATCGGCCCTACGGGTGTGGGCAAAACCGAAATCAGCCGCCGCCTTGCCAAATTGGCGCGGGCGCCCTTCCTCAAGGTTGAAGCGACCAAGTTTACCGAAGTCGGCTATGTCGGTCGGGACGTCGAGCAAATCATCCGCGACCTGATGGACACCGCCATCGCCACCACACGCGACACCATGCGCGAAGACGTCAAAGCCCGCGCGCATCAAGCCGCCGAGGATCGCGTTATCGCTGCAATCGCAGGCGAAGACGCGCGCGACGCCACGCGTGAAATGTTCCGGAAAAAACTGAAGTCCGGCGAGCTGGACGACAAAATCATCGAACTTGAGCTTGCCGATACCGCCAGCCCCTCTCCTTTCGCAGGCATGCCGGGGCAAGGAATGGAAATGCAGATGCAGGGCCTGCAAGACCTCTTCAAAGCCTTCGGCGGGCGACGTGTTCGGCGCAAGCTTACTGTTGCCGAAAGCTACGAGCTTTTGATTTCTGAAGAGGCCGACAAGCTTCTTGATGATGACGCGGTCAAAGCCGCCGCTCTGGATGCGGTCCAAGAGAATGGCATCGTCTTTATCGACGAAATCGACAAAGTTTGCGCCCGCGCCGAAACCCGAGGCGCGGATGTATCCCGCGAAGGCGTCCAGCGCGATCTACTGCCGCTGATTGAGGGCACCACTGTCTCCACCAAATATGGCCCCGTCAAAACAGACCATATTCTCTTCATCGCCTCTGGTGCGTTCCACATCGCCAAGCCTTCCGATCTCCTTCCGGAGCTTCAGGGTCGCTTGCCGATCCGGGTCGAACTCCAACCCCTGACCGAGGCAGACTTTGTGCGTATCCTCACCGAAACCGACAACGCGCTCACTCGGCAATACACCGCCCTCATGGGCACAGAAGAAGTCACCGTCTCATTTACCGAAGACGGTATCGCCGCTCTGGCGCGCATTGCCGCCGAGGTGAACCAAAGCGTGGAAAACATCGGCGCACGCCGACTTTACACCGTAATGGAACGCGTCTTTGAAGAACTGTCCTTCACCGCACCCGACCGCTCCGGCCAATCCGCCACCGTCAACGCAGCCTTTGTCGAGGACAATCTTGGTGCCCTGTCGCGCTCTGTGGATGTGAGCCGTTACGTGCTCTAGTGTTCGGGGAGAAGTCGCGTTAAACGGGCATCATCCTGACCGGAGGCCCTATGCCGTGCATCGTGCGTTTCTTCTCATCCTAGCTTTGACAATCGCAGCCTGCACCGACCGTGGCGCTACCATCCTCACGCCCGAGGCCGCAAAAATAGGCACGCTTCATCGCGTCTTTATCGCCACCGAAAGAATGCCCGCCGAGAATGGTTGGTTTGATGCCAGCCGCTCGGAGGAGCGTCGCTTCCTCTCGGTCGATGTCTCCGTCCCGCCTGATCACAGCAAGGGCCGTATTCGCGCAGGCTATGCTCGTCCTGATCCGAACCGCAATTTCACCATTGCCACGCGGACAGACCTCTCCGATCAACCCGCATTCAAATCCGCGCTTCGTCGCAATATCCAAGCCCAGCCACGCCGCGAACGCGAAGTCGTGGTCTATGTCCATGGATACAACAACTCATTCCTTGATGGCGTCTATCGCACCGCACAGCTGATGCATGATTTCGATTTGCCCGGCACCGCCGTGCATTTCGCTTGGCCTTCGGCAGCGCACCCACTTGGCTACACCTATGACCGTGACTCGCTGCTGATCGCGCGCGACGGCCTCGAAGAGACCTTGCGCGATATTATCGCGGCGGGCCCTTCGCGCATCATCCTCGTCGCACACTCGTTGGGGACCATGCTCACCATGGAGACACTTCGCCAAATCGAAATCCGCGAACCCGGCTGGTCCAAGCGCAATCTCGGCGGTGTCGTATTGATCTCGCCCGATCTCGATGTGGAACTGTTCCGCACCCAAGCGCACCGACTCCGTGAACTGCCCCAACCTTTCGCTATCTTCGTCTCGCAAAAAGACCGCGTTCTCGCGCTTTCCTCGCTGATCAACGGCGTTGGTAATCGCCTTGGCAACCTCTCAGACCCAGCAGCCCTCAGCGAGTTCCCCGTTACCGTCGTCGATGTCTCAGAGTTCAGCGAGGGCGCTGGCGGTCACTTCACCACAGGAACCTCTCCCGCGCTTATCAACATCCTGAGCCGCTCCGCCGAAGTCGACGACGCCTTCCAACTCGACCGCGCCGGGCGCACGGGCCTTCTCTCGGGCACCGTGCTCACCATGCAAAAGGCCACCACGGTCATCCTGTCGCCAGATGTGTTGATTACAGGTAGGCGCCTGAACTAGCGGCGCCTTCGAAGGTAAACGTAATACGCGCCGCCACCACCGTGGCCGATATGCGCTTGCGCGACCTGCAAGACCGCCTGATGCGTCGGCGGCATTGACAGCCACTGTGGCACCTGATGCCGCAGCACACCGCGCCGCACGGGCATTGGCCCGCCCTCGTCACGCTCTTTGCCTTTTCCAGTGATCACCAGAACAAGCCGCAAGCCCTGCGCCTGACTTCTCAGGATAAACGACACCAATGCCGGGTGGGCCCGCTCCAATGTCAAACCGTGCAAATCGAGCCGCGCCTCTGGCACCAACTTGCCACGCTTCATTCGCTGAAACGCTTTGGCATCCATTTGAACCGGGTGTTTTGCGACCCGCTCTTCCACGGGGGCCAAGACATCATGCGCTCGTGCCGTTTGCGCGTTTTGTCCCACCCGAAACTCCGGCAGCGCGGGAAAGGTTTGCCGCATCGGCTTCGGTTTTGGTTTTGGTGTCAGATCATCGGCTCGCGCCCGCTCCGGATGCAAACGACTGACCTGCTCGGTCACTTTGCGCCACAGATCAACTTCTTCCGCTGTCAGTCGCCGACGGGTCACTCCTCCCCCTCCGGCAACATCGCATAGGCGCGCTGGATCGGCATCAAAACCACCATCCGCCCTGGGTCTTTCAGCCGCCCGGCTTGCTGCCCCGCCTCATCGCCGGTGCCAAAGAAAATATCCGCGCGCTGCGCGCCCTTGATCGCGCTGCCCGTATCCTGTGCGATCATCAAGCGATGCATCGGTTCCAAACCCGCCTTTTCAATCCAAACAGGCGCGCCCAGCGTCACAAACTGCGGATCAACCGCGATAGAGCGTAGCGTGGTTATTGATCGGTTCATTGCACCCAGAGGGCCTTTTTCCGCAGGCACCTGATTAACCTCACGGAAGAAAACGAATGAGGGATTGTGGCGCAACAGCTCTTCCCCATCGACCGGGTTACGCCGCACCCAGTTCTTGATGACTTCCGCTGAAACTTGGTGGGAATCGTAAACGCCGCGCCGCACCAACTCCATTCCAACCGACCGATAGGTATGGCCATTTTTGCCGCCATATCCCACGCGGATCATCCGCCCACTTGGCAACTTGATCCGACCCGAGCCTTGAACCTGCAAAAAGAACAACTCAACAGCGTCATCGACCCAAGCAATCTCAAGGCCCCGCCCGGTCATAACCCCCGTTGTCTCGATCTCACGCCGGCTAAGCCACAACGAAACCCGCTGCGCTTCTGGTGGCATCCGATAGATCGGATACCGAAACCGCGCCGTCGGCACCAAGGAGCCATCCAATTCAGGCTCAAAATATCCAGTGAAAAGGGGTGCCGCCCCGTCTTCAATCAAAACTGGTCGAAAGAACAATTCAAAAAAGGCCCGACCCGACTTTTGATGCTGGGCCAAAGCACAAAGCGATCGCCAGTCGGGCCCTCGCATATCGGGGCAGGTTTCCAGAAATGCCCTGAAAGCGGCGTCGTGATCGTCCTCAGCCCAGCCATTAAGCTGGTTGAACTCTAGCACCGTGACAGTTGGCTCGTTAGCAGACGCGGGTCCGGTCATGACCAGCCCCAATACAAGTGCTAACCGCAGCCACCTCGTCATTCGCCCGTTGCAACCAATTCCCAGTTGGGGTCGTTTTCCCCCATTGACCGGGCAAAGGTCCACACGTCTTTGATGCGCTTGATCTCACCGGGCTTACCCTCAACCACATCGCCGGATTGGTCGCGCACCACCGAAGTGATTTCAGCCACGAATCGCACCGTGACCTCTGCTTCGTTGGAGCCTTGGTCAAAAGTTGCGTCTGCGAGGGTCAATTCGCGGATGCCAATGAAATCCGCCTCAACCTTAAGGCCTTTTGACGCGCGATCTTCGACCACTTCCGAGAAAGCCTCAAACACATCTGCCGACATGAAGGGCTTCACAGCAGCCAAATCACCCCGCTCAAAGCCCATGAGGATCATTTCATATGCTCCACGGGCACCCTGAAGAAAATCAGCAACGCCAAAAGACGGTTCTACCCGCTTCATGGCCGCAAGAGCTTTTGCCGCGGATGTATTCTCCTCGACGTGATCAATAATGTCGTGATCTGGACCGCCATCAATCACCTCGAAGCTCCGCTTCTTGTCGGCTTTTTCCGGCTGGTTGCGCGCGACAGGCTTCTCAAAGCCATCTCGCGTGCCAAGAACGCTCTTCAACCGAAGGATCAAAAAGACCGCAATGGCAGCAAGCACCAGTAGTTGAAGAAGGGGCTGGTTCATAAGGCTCCTCGCAAAAATCGTTAGGGCATTCAATTCCCTCACTACCGCACTTATGTAGGGGAGAGGCGCGGTCAAGTCCACCGCAGGAAAGGAGCACGCATAATGTGGTTATTTCTGGCATTTCTTGCCGTCCCAATGATTGAGATCGCTCTTTTCATCCAGATAGGTGGCCTCATTGGGCTTTTGCCCACGCTTCTGATCGTAATCCTCACGGCGGTGATCGGCACTTCATTGGTGCGCTCACAGGGGCGTTTGGCGCTTGGTCAAATGCAGCACAGTTTCCAGACCCTGAAGGACCCTACCGAGCCGCTGGCGCATGGCGCTATGATCCTTTTCGCTGGCGCGCTGCTGCTCACTCCCGGCTTCTTTACCGACGCCTGCGGTTTGCTTCTACTCATCCCCAGCGTGCGCGCACGCGTCTTTGCCTTCGTCCGAAGCCGGATCAAAATCCAATCCTTTAATATCGGCCCAGAGCCCTCGCAGGCCACGCCACAAGATCCCACCATTATTGAAGGCGACTTTTCCGAGGTCGACCCCGTCAAAAAAGCCACGCACCAATCCTCCGGCTGGACCAAGCATTGAGGCCTGCGCCTCAACCTGATAACGCAGTTTCAATCGTAAGTATGGAGTGACCCATGGCCGAAAACGGTGCCGACGAGGCGCAAGCCCCGCAAATTCGCATGAACGTTCTCACGCAATATATCCGTGACCTTTCGTTCGAGAACATCCTCTCCCAAAAGGGCACAAACGGGGAAGTCACCCCTGACGTGCAGGTTCAGGTCAACCTCGACGCCCGCAAACGCGCCGCCGACCATCAATTTGAAGTCGCTATAAAGCTTCGGGTTGATTCCACAGCCAAAGATTCAAAGGAAAAGCTTTTCCTGATGGAATTGGATTATGTCGGTGTCTTCCACATCGAAGGCGTTCCCGAAGACCAGATGCACCCGTTCCTTCTGATCGAGTGCCCCCGCATGCTCTTCCCCTTCGTGCGCCGGATCGTCTCGGACGTCACCCGCGATGGCGGCTTCCCACCCCTCAACCTCGACACAATCGACTTCATTGCCCTTTACCGCAATGAACTCGCGCGTCGTCAGGCCGCCCAAGCACAGCCCGTCGGTCAGGCCTGATACCGCTTCCAAATTGCGCCGTCGCCCATTTTTTCTATGAAACTATCATGGGCGGCGGCCTCTTCTTGAGTTAGCCGCGATGCTAGGGGCGTCCCTCGTGGCATAGGCCGCCAGTCGCTAAGCACCTCCTCCGTCTTGGTCTTGGTTTCAGCGACAGCAGACAAACCAAAGTCCGGCTGCCGACCGCCAATAAGCTCCAGATAAACCTCAGCCAAAATCTCGGAATCAAGCAGCGCGCCATGCAGCGTGCGGGATGAGTTATCAATGCCAAACCGACGGCAAAGCGCATCCAAAGAAGCAGGCGAGCCCGGATATTTTCGCCGCGCAATGTCGAGCGTGTCGGTTGCACGCTCCCAAGGAATTTCTGGCAGGTTCACCCAACGCAGCTCAGCATTGAGAAACTTCATATCAAAGGCGGCATTATGGATCACCAGATCCGCGTCGCCGATAAAATCCAAGAACTTCTGCCCCACAGCCTTGAAAACTGGCTTATCACGCAGCGTGATTTGTCCGGGTTTTGCCTGTTGCGGCGGGCTCAACAGGTCACAGCCAATCCCATGCACGCCGAACGCCTCATCGGGCATACCGCGCTCTGGATTGATATAGACGTGGAACGTCTCTCCAGTCGGCATATGATTGAACAATTCCAGCGCACCAATTTCCACAATGCGATCGCCCTGTTGTGGGTCAAAGCCCGTCGTCTCGGTATCAAGGACGATCTCACGCATGGTTCAGTTTCTCCAAAACAGCGCGCACCTGTTCGCGCGCATGCTCCAATGTATCTGTTTCGATAACGAAATCTGCACGCCGTCGTTTCTCTGCATCTGGCATTTGTTTGGCCAAAATCGCATCAAACTGTGCGACACTCATTGTGCCCCGCTCCAATACGCGTCGGCGCTGCACGTCAGCCGGGGCTGAAACGACCACCGTGTAATCCACCCGCGCATCACCGCCCGTTTCAAAGAGCAGCGGTATATCCAGCACCACAATTGCCGCTTCATTCGCAGCGATAAACGCGGCCCGATCCTCCGCCACCAAAGGATGCACCACAGATGCTATGCGGGGCAACGCACTTGGATCGGCCCCGATAATCTCCTTTAGCCGAGCGCGGCTTACCGCTCCCGCTTCAATGGCCGAGGGATAAATCGCTGCAATCGGCTCCACCGCCCGACCGCCTGACGCATAAAGCCGGTGCACTGCAGCATCTGCGTCCCACACCGCACAGCCTTCTTCGGCAAAAATCCTAGCTGTCGTGGATTTCCCCATTCCAATCGATCCTGTTAGCCCAACTAGGATCATCTCAACACAGCCGCTCGCGTCGCGGCATCGACGTCTGGTCTCACACCAAACCAGCGCTCAAATGCAGGCACCGCTTGGTGAAGCAGCATGCCCAATCCATCAACCACAGTGCAGCCAGCTTCTTGTGCTTCGCGCAAGAACCGCGTTTGCAACGGAGCATAGACCAAATCGTTCACCACCTGGCCCGGTCGCAGCCCATCGAGGGGCACGCGCAATTCCGGCTTTCCCACCATCCCAAGGCTCGTCGTGTTGACCACCGTCGCCGCATCTTCAAGCATATTTCCTGCTTGCACCCACTCAACAACGGTCACGCGCGCACCGAAATCTTGAACCAGCGCGTCGGATCGCGCGCGCGTCCTGTTGGCCACAAGGATTTCCGGCACACCAACCTCTAACAGCGAAGATATAACAGCACGAGCCGCCCCTCCGGCCCCCAACACAGCAGCCGGGCCTGACTTCGGTGCCCAATCCGGTGCGTTCTGCTTTAGGTTTTCGATAAATCCATATCCATCGGTGTTATCGGCGTGGATCTTTCCGTCCTTTCGGAAAATCAGCGTATTTGCGGCCCCAATCAATGCCGCCCGATCCGTGATCAGATCGGCAATTTTCATCACCGCTTCTTTATGTGGGATTGTTACATTGACGCCCACAAAACCGAGGCGAGGCAAGGTGCGAAGCGCTGTTTCCAGATCATCTGTTGCCACATCCATCGGGATGTAGTGACCGGGCAAACCATGAGCCTTCAACCAATGCATATGCAGTCGCGGTGACTTGGAATGCGCTACAGGAGACCCAATAACCCCTGCCAGCGGAATACGATCTTGGCTCATCTCGGCAACTCCCCCCGAAGCGTCAACCAGCTTAAAAGCTCCAGTAATGGCAGCCCCAACACTGTAAAATAATCACCTTCAACAGCGGAAAACAATCTCACGCCTTCCTCTTCCAGCTTATAGCCACCAACTGAATCGCCAATACTAGGCCAGTTGCGATCTAGATAATCTTCAAGGAATGCATCTGAGAAATCGCGCATCTTCAGCCGCACAACCCCGACATGGCGCCAAATCGGCTTTCCCTCATGACAAACAACAGCAGCAGATAGCAACGCATGACGATCATTTCGAAGCGTTCGAAGCTGCTCTTGGGCTTCTTCCCGGGTTCCCGGTTTCGAGAAAATCGCGCCACGATGCTCCAGCACCTGATCACATCCAAGCACCAAGCGATCAGGATACTTGTCGCTGACCTTGCGCGCTTTCATCTCCGCCAAAGTATCTGCCACATCTCGCGGGCTCGCCTCTTCATGTAATAGCGCGGCCTTAATCATTTCTTCATCAATCCGAGGAAGAATCGCCTCAAAGTCCACAGCAGCATTTTTCAACATTTGCGCCCGGATTTTCGAACCCGACGCCAACATGAGAGAATTTTTCATGTGGATAACCTATGAACAAGAGAGGGAGTATCTAGCGTAAACTTCTGGGGAAAACCGATCTGTTCCGCAAGACGGTGGAAAACCCACGCCCTTCACAAAGGTTTCCAAAAAGCGCTCCTATGAGGACAAGGATAAACCTATCCTGTCCAATAACTCGGCTCTTATTGATCTATCCACAGAGTTATCTATACCAAACCCGGAAATTTACTGTTTTTTTCAGTTATTTAGCGTCACTTTTTCCTTTATACTCTTTATCGCGACAAAACTAATCAACGTCGGGATAACTCTTGGACAAGAGAATTATCCCCAGAAATCCGTGACACATCATCATCATCTACTTTCTTTAAATTTCTTATTTTTAAGAGGTACAGATCACGCGATTGACTCACAGTTCATCACACCGTATCCGAACCGTGGCCCTCATCCGAGAAGCCCGCAGCTAATTTATCGGAACAAACGCCCCGTCAGGGGTCTTAGGTGTTATTATGAGCATTGAAATGATCGAAGACGACCGCGGTTTTGAGATCCCGGAGCGGATGAATCTTTCAGAGCTGAAAGCGATGACAGCCAAAGATCTCCTGTCGATGGCAGAAGAACTGGAAATCGAAAACGCCTCGACGATGCGAAAAGGCGAGATCATGTTCCAGGTCCTGCGAGAGATGGCGGCCGAAGATTGCGTGATTGGTGGCGATGGAGTGCTGGAAGTCTTGCAGGATGGCTTTGGCTTCTTGCGCTCGCCAGAAGCCAACTATTTGTCGGGCCCTGATGATATCTACGTCTCTCCAGATATGATCCGGCAGTTTTCGCTGCGGACAGGAGACACAATTGAGGGTGTAATTAAGGCGCCAGAGGGTGAAGAGCGTTATTTCGCCCTCACAACAGCAGAACGGATAAACTTCGAAGACCCAGAGCGCGCGCGTCACAAGATTGCGTTTGATAACCTGACACCTCTTTACCCTGATCAGCGGTTGAAGATGGAGATCGAAGATCCGACGATCAAAGATCGGTCTGCCAGAATTATCGACCTTGTGGCGCCGATCGGCAAAGGCCAGCGCGCACTAATCGTTGCTCCGCCGCGTACGGGTAAGACGGTGTTGCTGCAAAATATCGCGCATTCTATCGAAACCAATCATCCGGAATGCTATTTGATCGTGCTGCTGATTGATGAGCGTCCCGAAGAGGTCACGGACATGCAGCGTTCGGTGAAGGGAGAAGTTATTTCCTCCACCTTCGACGAGCCGGCGACACGCCACGTCGCCGTTGCAGAGATGGTGATCGAAAAGGCCAAGAGACTCGTAGAACACAAGCGAGATGTAGTGATCTTGCTCGATTCTATCACAAGACTTGGTAGAGCTTATAACACTGTGGTGCCATCCTCCGGCAAAGTCCTGACTGGTGGCGTTGACGCGAATGCGCTGCAACGGCCAAAACGTTTCTTTGGTGCTGCCAGAAATATCGAGGAAGGCGGCTCGCTTACGATCATTGCAACTGCTCTGATCGACACAGGTAGCCGGATGGACGAGGTTATTTTCGAAGAATTCAAAGGTACGGGTAACTCTGAAATTGTTCTGGACCGGAAAGTCGCTGACAAGCGTGTGTTCCCGGCTATGGACATTCTTAAGTCCGGCACGCGGAAAGAAGACCTCTTGGTCAACTCGAAAGACCTACAGAAAACATTCGTTCTGCGTCGTATCCTTAATCCAATGGGCACAACCGACGCCATTGAGTTCCTGATCTCCAAGTTGAAGCAAACAAAGACAAACGGCGAATTCTTCGAATCTATGAATAGCTGAGGCTGAGATGGACACAATCTTTGCCTTGGCCAGCGCCCCAGGCAAGGCTGGGGTCGCAGTCGTTAGAATATCTGGCCCTGATGCGCTCGCCGTGGGCACAGCCATGGCTGGCGCGTTGCCGCCGGCCCGCGGCTCCGCACTCCGGACATTGAGGGCGGCAAATAACGACGTTCTTGATCAGGCACTCGTGCTTACTTTTGCTCAAAATGCCAGCTTTACAGGCGAACCGATTGTTGAGTTTCACCTCCATGGATCTACAGCAGTGATTGGCGCTGTTTGCGGTGAGCTAGGGCAATTTAATGGCCTGCGTTTGGCAGAGGCAGGGGAATTCACTCGGCGTGCTCTTGAGAATGGCCGCATTGACCTCGCGCAAGTCGAGGGGTTAGCCGATCTGATCGAAGCTGAAACCGAAGCGCAAAGACGTCAAGCCTTGCGAGTGCTGTCTGGTGAAATCGGCAATCACACAGAGCGTTGGCGGCGGCTGCTCATCAGGGCGGCTGCTTTGGTCGAGGCCACGATCGATTTCGCGGACGAAGACGTTCCGGTTGATGTGACACCGGAAGTTCTATCGTTGTTGCGTGGGGTAAAGTCTGATCTTGAATTTCACCTTGCTGGCTCCAACGCGGCAGAGCGGATCCGTGTAGGCTTTGAGGTTGCTATTATTGGTGCGCCAAATGTCGGAAAATCCACGCTCCTGAACGCTTTGGCCGGGCGCGATGCGGCCATAACGTCGGAATATGCCGGAACGACTCGAGATGTGATAGAAGTCAGAATGGATATCGGTGGGCTGCCGGTCACGCTTTTGGATACCGCAGGGATACGCGACACAACTGATTATGTAGAGAGTATCGGAATTGAGCGCGCCAAGAAGCGTGCTTTCGAGGCCGACATTCGCGTTTTCCTCGTAGACGGTTCTGGTGAGCCGGTGTTTTCCCCTATGGCAGGGGACATTGTTCTTAGGTCCAAGGCCGATTTGCTGTCTGACAAGACGGGGGCGGTATCCGGCCTTTCCGGTCACGGTTTGGACCAGCTTGTTGAGGCGCTTCGCAGCAAATTGCTGGATAAGTCCGCGTCCGCAAGCATCGCTTCGCGGCTTCGACATAGGCTTGCGATTGAGAAGGCGCTATCTTTTCTTTTGAAGGCGGAGAGCTTACTTCTGGGTTCGGACGCGGCCGATTTCGTTGCGGAGGAACTTCGATCCGCGACGCGCAGTCTTGACCAGCTGGTTGGGCGGGTCGATGTCGAGAACTTGTTGGATGAGATTTTTTCCAGCTTTTGCATCGGAAAATAGGGGATGTTTCACGTGAAACATAGTTTTGATGTAGTGGTAATCGGTGGCGGGCATGCTGGGACAGAAGCGGCTCATGCCTCCGCTCGAATGGGAGCAGCCACAGCGCTAATCACCCTTTCTCGGTCTGGTATTGGTGTCATGTCGTGCAATCCGGCAATTGGCGGCTTGGGAAAAGGGCATCTTGTTCGCGAAATTGATGCGCTGGATGGTGTCATGGCGCGTGTCGCTGACAGGTCAGGGATTCAGTTTCGTTTGCTTAATCGACGCAAAGGGCCAGCAGTCCAAGGCCCTCGAACCCAATCTGATCGCAAGCTCTATCGTGAAGCGATACTTGCAGAGACTGTCTCGCAACCAAATTTGTCGATTTTGGAGGGTGAGGCGGTCGATTTTGTGATGAGCGGCGAAAGCGTGGCGGGCGTGCTTTTGGCGGATGGCTCGGAGGTCATGGCGCGCGCTGTTGTCTTGACGACGGGGACTTTTTTGCGTGGCGTCATTCATATTGGTGACCAGCGTCAACCAGGGGGCCGGATGGGGGATCGCCCGTCGGTCAAACTCGCAGAGAGGATGGATGGTTTTGGCCTCCCAATGGGTCGCCTCAAAACAGGCACACCACCAAGATTGGATGGCCGGACAATCGACTGGTCCTCTCTCGAGAGCCAGCCCGCTGATGATGAGCCGTCGCTTTTCTCCTTCCTTTCAAAGGCACCAACAGTTCGTCAAATCTCCTGCGGCATTACACATACAAACGCACAAACTCATGATATTATTAGGGAAAATCTAGGGCGCTCTGCTATGTATGGTGGACATATAGAGGGCGTTGGTCCGCGATATTGCCCATCAATCGAAGACAAGGTGGTTCGATTTTCGGATAAGGAAAGTCATCAGATCTTCTTGGAGCCCGAAGGCCTTGATGATCACACGATCTATCCAAACGGTATCTCGACGTCACTCCCTGTTGATGTTCAAAATGACTATGTGCACTCCATGAAAGGCCTCGAGGCTGCGGTCATCCTGCAGCCGGGATACGCGATTGAATACGATTACATCGATCCAACGGCGCTTGATCTGCGCCTGGCTGTCAAAGGCGTGCCTGGTTTGTTTTTGGCGGGCCAGATTAATGGCACCACTGGGTATGAAGAGGCCGCGGCACAGGGCTTGGTCGCTGGTTTGAATGCGGCGAGCGAGGCTAAGCGTTTGGCGCCTATAACGTTCTCTCGTTCCGATAGCTATATTGGCGTGATGATCGACGACCTGACTTCTCGCGGTGTCGTCGAGCCCTACCGCATGTTTACATCCCGTGCCGAGTTTCGGCTGTCGCTGCGCGCCGACAACGCGGATCAGCGTTTAACGCCGCTTGGAATTAAGCTCGGGTGTGTTGGCGAGGAACGAGAGCGGGCTTTCGGCGCAAAAATTGAGCGCCTCGATCAAGGCAGGGAATTGCTTGAAAATGCCGCGTTCTCTGCGCGTGAAGCTTCAAATGCAGGGTTTGACGTGAATGTTGACGGGCCGAAGCGCTCGGCGCTGCAGCTGTTGGCGCTACCAGAGGCAAGTTTTCATGCCCTTCTGAAGCTGGATGCGAGTTTCGCGCAAATTGACGAAGAGAGCCGCAGCCAGTTGGCCAAAGACGCCCTCTACGCCAACTATATAGATCGCCAGAAGCGTGATGTGGAATCTCTTAAACGCGATGAACTACATGAAATCCCATCGTCTTTTTCGTATAACGGCATCGACGGCCTTTCGAATGAGCTCAAAATTAAACTGGGTCGTGCTCGACCGGCGAACCTGGCTCAGGCGGCGAAGGTGGATGGTATAACGCCTGCTGCTTTGACGTTACTTCTGGCCAAACTTAAGCAGGCCGAGCGGGAGCGTTCGGCGTGATGGATTTGGATGTTTCACGTGAAACAAAAGAGCGCCTTGAGATATTTGCTTCGCTTGTAGAAAAGTGGAACCCGTCGATAAATCTTGTGTCCAAAAATTCGCTTTCTGACCTGAGAGAGCGACACATGGCTGATAGTGTGCAGGTCTTTCGGGCTGTCGAACCAAACTTCGGGCATTGGGCCGATATCGGCTCGGGCGGCGGCTTTCCTGGGTTGGTCGTGGCAATTTTACGTGCAGAAGACGGTAACGGAAAAAAAGTTACTCTTGTAGAGAGTGATCAAAGAAAGGCCGTTTTTCTTCGTACAGTTCTTCGAGAAACGGCCGTTTCCGCTGATGTGAGAGCGGAGAGGATTGAAAACACGAACTTTTTAGCAGCCGATGTGCTGTCTGCTCGGGCATTGTCAGATTTGCCAACGCTTCTGCGGTTTACGGTCGCCCATCTTCATCAAAATGGCGTCGCTGTTTTTCCCAAGGGGTTAACTTGGCAGAAAGAGTTGGCCGCCGCACAGAAGGCGTGGAATTTCGATCATGAAGTGATTAAGAGCAAAACGGATCCATCGGGTGTTTTATTGAAGATTAGGAATATTCGCAGTGTCTGACCCAACTCGAACCAGCCAGCCCCGGATAATTGCTGTGGCAAACCAAAAAGGCGGCGTTGGAAAGACAACGACCACCATAAACCTTGGCGCCAGCCTCGCGGCTCACGGTATGCGAGTGTTGATCGTGGACCTTGACCCTCAGGGAAACGCGTCCACAGGTCTGGGTATCGAGCCTGATGAACGTCAACTAACCACATATGAGCTTATTTTGGAGGGGGTTGATCTTAATGAGGCAATTCTTTCTACGCGAACAGAAGGCGTGTGCATCATTCCCGCGACGGTCGATCTCTCTTCGGCAGACATGGAGTTGGTGGCAAATGAAAAACGAAGCTTTATGCTGCACGACGCGCTTCGTCAGCATGCTATGGACAGCTTTGCTTTTGATTTCATACTGATAGACTGTCCTCCCTCATTAAACCTTCTGACTGTGAACGCCATGGTGGCCGCGCATGCGGTTCTAATACCACTTCAGTCTGAATTTTTTGCGCTTGAGGGGCTTAGCCAGCTAATGCTGACAATCCGCGAAGTGCGGCAGTCTGCAAATCCAAAGCTCCGCATAGAGGGTGTCGTGCTCACAATGTATGACGCTCGAAACAACCTCTCGCAGTTGGTTGAGAAAGATGCGCGCGAGAACCTTGGCGATCTCGTTTTTCGGACGGTGATTCCGCGAAATGTGCGGGTGAGTGAATCTCCGTCTTACGCCATGCCAGTTCTCGAGTATGATCCGCAATCAAAGGGCGCTCTGGCGTATATCGAACTCGCCAAAGAAGTCATGCGCCGATACCCAGAGCTAACCGCCGTAGCAGGAGAAGCCAAGTGAGTGAAACACCGAAAAAACGCGGCTTGGGTCGCGGCTTGTCCGCGTTGATGGCGGATGTGACCGTCGCTGCTGCCGAGGGCCCAGCGCTCAAACGGCCTGACATGCATGTGCCTATCGATAAGGTTTTTCCGAATCCCGTACAGCCGCGGCGCAATTTCTCGGAAGAAGCGCTCAACGAACTCTCTGAATCTATTCGAGAAAAAGGTGTTTTGCAGCCGCTGATCGTCCGCCCTCGTCCTGGGCGTGAAGGAGAGTTTGAAATTGTTGCTGGTGAGCGGCGGTGGCGGGCGTCCCAGATTGCAAATCAGCATTCTATTCCTGTTATCGTTCGCGAATTTGACGACCTTGAAGTTCTTGAAATAGCCATCATCGAAAACGTCCAGCGGGCGGATCTGAATGCCATTGAGGAGGCAGTGGGTTACAGGCAACTCATGGATAAGTTCGGGCACACTCAGGAACGCCTCTCTGATGCGATTGGAAAAAGTCGTAGCCATATCGCAAATCTCCTGCGACTTCTCACGTTGCCAGAGGAGGTCGTGACTCATGTTCGCGAGGGCCGGCTTTCAGCTGGGCACGCGCGGGCTTTGGTTCCGTCCGAAAACCCTATTCAAACGGCACATAAGGTGATCAAGGATGGCTTGTCTGTTCGGGAAACCGAGAGACTGGTCAAAAAACCTGTCACGAACATCTTCAACGAGGGTGGTAAAAAAGGTCGGACACTCGGCAGCAAAGACGCCGATACACGTGCGTTAGAGGCTGATCTTTCGGCAGCACTAAAGATGCAAGTCGAGATCGCCCACTCTTCTGGGCGAGAAGACGGCTCAATTTTGGTCCGGTATAAATCGCTAGATGAGCTCGACGAACTCTGTCGTTTGCTTTCTGCTAGCCGTTAGGCCTAGACCAAATAAAAACCATTACCAAACAGAGCGTTACGGCCTGAATGACAAGTATTTCCCAACGCAGGCCAATCAAGAGGGAAATCATAAACACAATGCCAATAGAAAGCGTCGCAAGGCGTTTCGCCCCTCTATTGATCGCACCGTTCTGTTGCCACTGCTGGATTGGCGGGCCAAGGGTTGGATGGCTCATGAGCCAATAATGAAGCTTTTCTGACGATCGCGCAAAACAGAATGCCGCGAGCAAAAGGAACGGAACAGTCGGCAATAATGGCATAACCACCCCGATCATACCAAGACCCAAGCTCAGCAACCCAAATACCGCCCAGAAAACCTTCACCTAGTCCTCCAAAAGCTCCGCGATAACGGAATTCAAAAGCACACGACCCTTCGATGTAGCGCGAATTCCATAGTCCCCAAGCTCGACCATGCCCAATTCACCTAAATAGGATAGCTTTTGGCTGTTGAGCGACTTGCCTTTGAGTCGTTGATACCTTGCTGGGTCGATCCCATCCCTGAGCCGCAGCCCCATGAGCAACATTTCACTGGCCATATCATCATTGTTTAGCGCGTCTCGCACTGTTTCCGTGGCCCCGGCTTGCGCTGCCTTAAGCCATGCCCCGGGCTGGCGTATCGCTTCGGTTGCAAACTTTTGTCCAGATAGTGTTAACCGACCATGAGCACCGGGTCCAATCCCCACATAGTCACCGTAATTCCAATAGACCAAATTATGCAGCGACTGAGCGCCGGGTCGTGCATGATTTGATATCTCGTAGGCGTCCATTCCCGCAGCGGCACAAAGGTCTTGTGTCACGTGAAACATTTCTACGGATATATCTTCTTCGGGAAGCCCGCGGAGTTTGCCAGCCCTATACCGATCGCCAAATGCCGTGCCCTCTTCGATGGTCAGCTGATAGAGTGAGAGGTGATCAATTGCCATCGCAAGCGCCTCCTCGAGCTCCTGACGCCACTCCCCGACCGTTTGCTCCTGACGTGCATAGATCAGGTCAAAGCTCACGCGGTCAAATGCCTGTCTTGCGACATCAAACGCCGCCTTCGCTTCGGATGCGGAATGAATCCTCCCAAGGCGCGCCAAGTCCCTATCGTTAAGCGCTTGTATTCCCATAGAAATTCTATTGACGCCACCTTCAGCATAAGCGCGGAACCGGCCAGCCTCTACTGATCCGGGGTTGGCCTCAAGCGTAATCTCAAGAGAGTTTGACGCGCTCCAGTGGCTACGAATCCGATCGATGATAGCGGCCACGACGTCGGGATCCATAAGTGAAGGAGTTCCTCCGCCAAAGAAAATCGACGTCAACGCTCTGCCGGGCACTTCTGCGGCGTAGCGGTCAATTTCCCGAAGGTAGGCGCTCAACCATTTTTTTTGATCAATTGAGCGCGACACATGGCTATTGAAATCACAATACGGGCATTTTGCCGTGCAAAAAGGCCAATGCACGTAAACCGCAAAGCCTCCGTTTTGCCAATCCTCAGTCAAAGCAGCCCTTCACAAACTTTGCAAATGCGTCTGCTCTGTGGCTGATCTTGTTCTTTTCCCATCGATCCATTTCACCGAATGTCTGGCTATATCCTTGCGGCTGAAAGATCGGGTCATATCCATGGCCTTGATCGCCCCGCATCGGCCAAACAATTTGACCCTCCATCACCCCGGGAAAAACCTCGTCATGGCCATCTGGCCATGCAAGCACCAAAGTGCAGCAAAATCTCGATGTCCACGGCAAAGGTTTTTGACTTGCAACAAGCTTGGAGTGCGTCACCCTCATGGCCATCAGAAAATCTCGACCAGTCTCTGTTTCGGCCCAATCCGCAGTATAAACCCCCGGAGCACCATCTAATGCGTCAATCTCAATGCCGCTATCGTCCGACAGCGATGGAAGTCCGGTCGCCTTTGCGGCCGCATGGGCTTTGATCCGTGCGTTCTCGACAAACGTGTTCCCTGTTTCCGGTGGTTCAGCAAGGCCAAGCTCTGCCGCACCCGAAATCTGCACCCCAAAAGGCTTGAGGAGATCGACAATCTCCTCAAGCTTCCCTTGATTATGGGTCGCAACCACCAGACGTCCGCCCTCAAGTTTACGCATTGACCGCTGCCATTTGTGCCTGAACGAGCTCATTTACGCCCTTTTCCGCCAAGCCAAGTAGATCCTCCATTTGAGCGCGTGAAAAAGTTGATCCTTCCGCCGACATTTGAACTTCGATCAAGCTGCCATTCCCAAGCATCACGAAGTTGCCATCAACACCTGCTTCACTGTCTTCCGGGTAATCCAGATCAAGAACGGGTTGCCCGGCATAGATGCCACAGGAAACCGCTGCGACAGGATATTCCAGCGGATTAGTGACGATAGCGCCAGACTTCATCAGCTTGTTCACGGCCAACCGAAGCGCAACCCAACCGCCCGTGATCGACGCACAACGTGTTCCACCGTCAGCTTGCAAGACATCACAATCAACAGTGATCTGACGCTCGCCCAGTGATACCCGATCCACACCAGCGCGCAGCGAGCGACCAATCAGGCGTTGAATTTCCACAGTCCGTCCGCCCTGTTTTCCGGACGCGGCCTCTCGCCGCATCCGGCTCGTGGTCGAGCGGGGAAGCATGCCATACTCTGCAGTCACCCAGCCAAGGCCAGTGCCTTTGACAAAAGGCGGCACGCGCTCTTCCAGCGTAGCGGTGCACAGAACATGCGTATCGCCCACTTTGATCAGGCAAGAGCCTTCCGCGTGCTTCGTCACACCAGTTTCAATGGAAACGCGCCGCATTTCATCCAATTTTCTTCCTGAAGGCCGCATAAGTAGATCCTTTCCTTTTCTAAGGGGATACAGGGCGCTTATCCTCGGGCGCAAGTCTGATTGACCTCGAGTCGTCTTGCTCTTTAATGACTCTGACAGGAGTTCGCTTATGACTGACGGCCCGAACATCTTGAATGAAATGAATGATCGCTCGCGCGAAGTGTTTCGCAGAGTGGTTGAGGGCTATATTCATTCCGGCGACCCCGTGGGCAGCCGCACCTTGACGCGCAGTATGAGCGAGAGCGTTAGCGCGGCAACAATTCGAAATGTAATGCAGGATCTCGAGTATCTGGGCCTTCTCGGATCGCCTCATATTTCCGCCGGCCGAATCCCAACGCAATTGGGTCTCAGGTTGTTTGTCGACTCCTTGCTTGAAGTTTCGCCGCCCGATGCCGATGACCGGGCCAAAATCGACGAAACGCTGGGGTCAAACGCTTCGGATGTGTCCTCGTTGCTGGATCGTGTTGGCGCGGCGCTTTCTGGCGTGACACGTGGCGCTTCGCTGGTTTTGACCCCCAAACACGAAGCGCCCATTCGCCATGTGGAATTCGTAAGCCTTGCTCCGGACCGTGCTCTGGTGGTTTTGGTCTTCGCGGACGGTCACGTTGAGAACCGCATTTTCACACCTCCGCTTGGGCAAACCCCATCCTCCATGCGCGAAGCCGCAAATTTTCTAAATGCGTTGGTCGAAGGCAAGACCATCAGCGAAGTTCGCCTTGCCATGAAAAGCGAAATTCTCAAACGTCGCCAAGAAATAGATGTTCTGGCGCAGGACTTGATCGAATCAGGCCTCGCCATTTGGGAAAATGAAGGGGACCGCCACGAGCGCCTCATCGTGCGCGGACGGTCCAACTTGCTCAACCCCGAGAGCAACCAACAAGACCTGGAGCGCATCAGAACGCTGTTCGACGACCTTGAACGCAAGCGTGACATCGCAGATTTCTTGGAATTGACAGACAAAGGCGACGGCGTACGGATTTTCATTGGGTCAGAGAACAAACTTTTCTCACTTTCGGGTTCCTCTCTGGTGGTTTCTCCATATATGAACGCTGACCGAAAGATCATCGGCGCCGTGGGCGTGATTGGGCCAACTCGACTGAACTATGGTCGGATCGTTCCAATTGTGGACTACACAGCCCAACTTGTGGGGCGGATGATCGGTGACCGTAGCGAGAGGTGATGAGCATGGCAAAGCGCGAAAAAGAACCACAGTTTCTGGACGATCTGTTAGATGCCGAAGCAGAGGAAAACGCGGGATTCGAAGAAGAGATCGGATCGGGCGAAGCCGAGATTGATGCGCTACGCGCCGAGCGGAACGAATATAAAGATCGCTGGATGCGCGCACTCGCCGATGCTGAAAACAGCCGCAAGCGAGCAGACCGAGATCGCCGCGAGGCTGAAAACTATGGCGGCTCCAAACTCGCCCGCGATATGCTTCCGGTGTATGACAATATGAAGCGCGCGCTGGATGCGGCGACGGACGATCAGCGTGCCGCTTTTGGCCCTCTGCTCGAGGGTATTGAGCTCACGATGCGCGAGCTTTTGAATATTTTCGCAAAGCACGGAATTACAATCATTGCGCCCCAAGTTGGCGACGTCTTTGATCCGCTCCATCATCAGGCAATGTTTGAAGCGCCTGTTCCTGGAACGAAGGCCGGAGATATCGTTCAAATCGCCGCCGAGGGCTTTATGCTTCACGACCGACTTCTACGACCCGCTCAGGTCGGCGTTTCGTCTATGCCGTCAAACTAACGACGTCAGTGACTAGGCGGTGCGCCGCGCTGCCTAGTCTTTTAACAAATCCCGCAATTCGTACAGAGCCGCCAAAGCCTCTCTGGGCGTCAATTCATCGGGATGGATGCTCTTCAATCGCGTCTCTACTTCCGAAACCGCAGGCACAGCCTTTTTCGTGACGATCGGCGCACTCGCGGCAAAAAGCGGAAGATCATCGATTAGAACGGATCGCTTTCCGCCCTCCCGCTCTCCCTTTTCCAAGGCCTCTAACACCACTTTCGCCCGCGCAATCACCGCGCTTGGCAGCCCGGCGAGGCGGGCCACTTGCACGCCGTAGCTTCGATCCGCCGCTCCCTTACGCACCTCGTGCAAAAAGATCACGTCACCTGCGTGCTCTCGAACCGTCACAGTCGCATTATCCACCCGCGCAAGTTTGCCCGCCAGCGCCGTCATTTCGTGATAATGCGTGGCAAAGAGCGCTCGACAGCCATTCACATCGTGCAGATGCTCCAGCGTCGCCCAAGCAATCGACAAACCGTCATAGGTGGCAGTGCCCCGCCCGATTTCATCTAGAATCACCAGCGCGCGGGCATCCGCTTGATTGAGGATGGCTGCGGTTTCAACCATCTCCACCATAAAGGTTGACCGCCCCCGCGCGAGATCGTCGCTGGCACCAACGCGACTGAACAATTGGCTTACAATTCCAATATGTGCGCTCTCTGCAGGCACGTGGCTTCCAATCTGTGCCAATATCGCAATAAGCGCATTTTGGCGAAGAAAGGTGGATTTACCTGCCATGTTGGGGCCAGTGAGCAACCAAACATCTTTGCCACCTCCCAAATCAGAATCGTTTGCAACAAAGCTTTCGCCCTGCTTGCGAAGCGCCTGCTCAACGACGGGGTGCCGTCCTCCAACGATGTGTAGTCGACGCGAGCCATCTACAACGGGCCTCACCCATCCCTCACCCCGACTCAAATCAGCAAGCGCCGCTGCAAGATCAAACTCCGCTAACGCTCGTGATGTCGCGTTTATCCGCGCCGCGCTGGTCAAAACTTCTAGCCGCAGGCTCTCAAATATCCGCTTCTCGATATCCAGCGCCCGCCCACCAGCATTTAGGATACGGGTCTCCATCTCGCCCAATTCTGGAGTGGTAAAGCGCAACTGGTTGGCTGTGGTCTGCCGATGCTTAAACCGCTCATTCAGCGGGGGTGCCAAGAACTTATCTGAATGAGCAGAGGTCACTTCAATAAAGTAGCCCAGCACATTATTATGCTTTATTTTCAACGAGGAAACACCCGCCTCATCCGCATATTCCTGCTGCATCTTGGCGATTACGCTGCGCCCTTCGTCACGAAGCTGGCGCATTTCATCTAGTTCGGCATCAAACCCTGACGCAACAAAGCCGCCGTCTCGCACCAAAAGCGGCGGTTCGGCTGTCAAGGCTTCTTCAAACAGCGTGATCAGGCCGTCATGCCCAACAAAATCTTTGGCAGCGGTCGCCAAGAGGTGCGGCAATTCCCCATTTAGGTTCTTAGAAATAAGGTCTGCTTGGACCAAGCCATTACGAATTGCGGCCAAGTCTCGTGGGCCGCCACGTTCTAGAGAAAGCCGAGAAAGAGCGCGATCCAGATCAGGAACACGGCGCAAGGCATCGCGCAAATCGCCAGCCAAACGACTCTGTTCCACCATAAAATCAATCGCGTCATGCCTTTCGCTGACCGTCTCAACATCTCGGCTCGGCGAGGAAACTCGACGTTCCAGCAGCCGCGCACCAGCTGCCGTTACAGTGCGATCAATAGCAGCAAGCAGCGATCCGTTCCGGCCTCCGTTCATCGAGTGTGTAATTTCGAGATTTCGCCGAGTTGCGGCGTCAATCTGCATTAATCCACCTTCCGCTTCACGGATGGGTGGCCGAAGCAACGGCAGTTTCCCGCGTTGTGTCAGATCCAGATAGTCGACGATTGCGCCCATTGCGCTGATCTCAGCACGGCCAAACGCACCGAATGGTTCGAGTGAGGCCACTTCGAATAGCCCGCACAGCCGCCGCTCACTATTGGTCGAGTCAAATGAAGAGCGCGCTAATGGCGTAACTGCTGCCCCAAATTCAGTTACTAAATCAGCCAAATCAGCCTCTGCGCTCTCGCTCAGAACCACCTCAGATGGCATGAGCCTCGCCAGTTCCGGCCCAAGCAGGGCAAGTGGCAAAGGCGTCACGTGGAATGCTCCCGTCGAGATATCCACCCAAGCCAATGCGCCCTCATCGCGAACCAGACTATAGGCCGCCAGGAAATTGTGTCGGCGCGCCTCCAGCAAGCTTTCTTCGGTCAACGTGCCGGGCGTCACCAATCGAACGACGTCGCGCCTTACGACAGACTTTGATCCTCGCTTCTTCGCTTCGGCAGGATCCTCCATCTGTTCGGCAATCGCCACGCGAAAACCCTTGCGGATCAGCGTTAGTAAATAGCCCTCTGCTGCGTGAACTGGCACGCCACACATGGGAATATCCTCGCCCAAGTGCAGCCCCCGCTTTGTCAGCGCGATATCGAGCGCCGCAGACGCCGCGACGGCATCATCAAAGAACATCTCATAGAAGTCGCCCATCCGGTAAAACAGCAGGGCTTCCGGGTTCTGCGCCTTGATCTCAAGATATTGCGCCATCATCGGCGTGACGGTGTCGTTCACAATCCACTCCCCTGACCCCAGCAAGACCTTACAAATCCCGCCCCTGCGGCGAAAGGCGAAAACGCTTCCCCGTTGAGCCACAGCCACTCCGCATGTATGAGACTTAAGCCGGAAGGAGAGCCGCCCCAAATGTCCAAGTTAAAATATACCCGCGAAGAAGCCCTGCAATTCCATCTCGAACCCACCCCAGGCAAGTGGGAGGTGCAGGCAACAGTCCCAATGACAACCCAACGGGACCTCTCCTTGGCCTATTCACCCGGCGTCGCGGTGCCCTGTGAAGAGATCCATAAATCGCCCGAAACAGCCTATGATTACACAAACAAGGGCAACCTTGTGGCCGTCATTTCAAACGGTACAGCGGTGCTGGGCCTTGGCAACCTTGGCGCGCTGGCCTCAAAGCCCGTGATGGAAGGGAAGTCAGTTCTCTTCAAGCGTTTCGCTGATGTGAACTCTATCGACATTGAGCTCGACACCGAAGACCCCGACGAGATCATTCAAGCCGTCAAGCTGATGGGGCCGACTTTTGGCGGCATCAATCTCGAAGATATCAAAGCGCCCGAGTGCTTCATCATCGAAAGCCGTCTCAAGGAGCTGATGGACATCCCCGTGTTTCACGATGATCAGCACGGCACAGCTGTGATTTGTGCTGCCGGCCTCATCAACGCGCTGCATCTCTCCGGTAAGAAAATCGACGAAGTTCGTATTGTCGTGAATGGCGCAGGTGCCGCAGGAATTGCCTGTATCGAGCTTTTGAAGCGGATGGGCGCGCGCCATGACAATTGCATCCTCTGCGACACCAAAGGCACCATCTACCAAGGACGCACCGAGGGGATGAACCAATGGAAGTCCGCGCATGCGGCAAAAACGGACGCGCGCTCACTCGAAGAAGCCATGGTTGGCGCCGACGTTTTCCTTGGCGTTTCGGCCAAAGGCGCGGTCACCCAAGAAATGGTGCAGAGCATGGCTGATAATCCAGTGATCTTTGCCATGGCCAACCCAGATCCGGAAATCACCCCCGAGGACGCGCATGAGGTGCGCCCTGATGCCATCGTCGCGACGGGGCGCTCGGATTACCCGAACCAAGTCAACAACGTGCTGGGATTCCCCTATTTGTTCCGCGGCGCTCTCGATGTGCATGCTCGTGCAATAAACGACGAGATGAAAATCGCCTGCGCCCAAGCGCTTGCCGAACTCGCGCGTGAAGATGTGCCCGACGAGGTTGCGATGGCCTATGGCCGAAAGCTGACCTTTGGACGCGACTATATCATTCCGACACCGTTTGATCCCCGCCTTATTCACCGGATTCCACCAGCCGTAGCACGCGCATGTATGGAAACCGGTGCGGCGCGACGCCCGATCATTGATATGGACGCCTATGAACTTTCCTTGCGCCACCGCATGGATCCGACAGCATCGATTTTGCGGGGTATCCACGCCCGAGCGCGCTCGGCTCAAGCCCGAATGATCTTTGCCGAAGGAGACGACCCACGCGTTTTGCGAGCGGCGGTGCAGTATCAGCGTTCCGGGTTGGGCAAAGCGCTCGTTGTGGGCCGCGAATCCGACGTTCGAGAAAAGCTGGAGGCCGAAGGTCTCGGAGACGCCGTGCGCGAGTTGGAGGTGGTGAATGCCGCCAACACGCGGCATCTGAATACTTACAAAGATTTTCTCTACAACCGTCTGCAGCGCAAAGGTTTTGACCGTCACGACGTCCATCGTCTCGCCGCTCGCGACCGCCACGTGTTTTCCGCCTTGATGCTCGCGCATGGCCAAGGCGATGGTTTGGTGACTGGGGCTACGCGTAAATCCGCCTATGTTCTTGGATTGATGAACCATGTTTTCGACGCGGATTCGGCCCATGGCGCAGCAGGCATTACCGCCCTTCTTCACAAGGGCCGGATCGTATTGATCGGTGATACGCTGGTGCAGGAATGGCCAGACGAAGAAGACCTTGCGACCATTGCTGAACGTGCGGCTGATGTTGCGCGCCATTTTGGTCTGGATCCGCGCGTTGCCTTTGTTTCATTCTCCACCTTCGGTTACCCGGTCTCGGAGCGGGCGACAAAAATGGCACTCGCGCCAGCGGTTCTTGAACGGCGCGGCGTCAATTTTGAGTTTGAAGGTGAAATGACAGTCGACGTTGCGCTCAATCCCCGCGCGCAGGCCAACTATCCGTTTCAGCGCCTCTCAGGTCCGGCCAATATCTTGATCGTCCCGGCGCGGCACTCGGCCTCGATTTCGGTCAAGCTCATGCAGGAAATGGGTGGTGCTACCGTTATTGGTCCGATCCTCGCTGGTGTCGACAAGTCGATCCAGATTTGTTCAACATCCGCAACGGTCAATGACATTTTGAACATGGCCGTTTTGGCTGCGAACAAGATCGGATAATCAAATGCCGGCGATCTGGTCCTTCGGATCGATCAATATCGATCACGCCTATCGCGTCGATCACATTCCCGCGCCGGGTGAAACCATTGCGGCGCGGGAGTATTCCGCCGATCTTGGTGGCAAAGGTGCCAATCAATCGGTCGCGGCAGCCCGTGCGGGCGCATCTGTCTCGCATATCGGCCAGATTGGTGCCGATGGAAAATGGGCAAAAACGCGCCTGTCAGACTACGGCGTAAACACTCGGTTCATCACCGAAACCGACACGCCCACGGGTCACGCTATCATCACAATCGACGCGTATGGCGAAAATGCGATCACCATTTTTCCGGGCGCGAATCATTCGTTCAAGAAATCGAATCTAGAAGAGGCTTTGAGCGGGGCGGCGCCAACTGACTTTCTTTTGCTTCAAAACGAAACCAACCTTCAGGTCGAAGCCGCTGCGCTTGGCCACCAAAAAGGGCTTTACGTCATCTATTCGGCAGCACCCTTTGATGCCGAGGCAACAAAAGCCGTCCTTCCTTACCTATCAATGATTATTCTCAACGAGATTGAGGCGCATCAGCTCCACCAATCTCAGGCGAAAATCCCCGCGAGCGTTACGGTTGTCACAACGCGCGGTGCGAACGGCGCGGTCTGGCAAAGCAACACACAGTCCTTTGATACGCCAGCCTTTATCGTAGAGCCCGTCGACACCACAGGGGCTGGGGATACTTTCACAGGATACTTGGCCGCGTCTCTTGCCGCGGGCTTATCGCCCGAGGCCGCGATGATCATGGCGTCTCGCGCTGCCGCCCTCAAGGTGACGCGATTTGGTACCGCTTCCGCCATACCCTCTCGTGCAGAAGTCGATGTTTTTCCCAATTAATGGGCAAACACCGCCTCTTTCCCCCATAGTGCCTTTACGCGCTGATCCCGGCCACAGGCTTCGCGGTATTTCTTATAGGCGGTCGATTGCTTCACTGGTCCAAATCGCGTGATCACTACTTTGGAGCCCTTATAATAGTCTTGGTGGTAATCCTCTGCTTTCCAAAACGTGCCAGCCATCAAAACAGGTGTCACAACACGCTTCCGCAGCGCAGCTTCCGCCTCGGACTTTGCCTTTTCAGCAAGCTGCTTTTCCGCTGAATCAGAGACGAAAATCGCTGTTCTATAGCTGTCTCCACGGTCGCAAAACTGCCCGCCCGCATCAGTTGGATCGACCGACCGGAAAAACAGCCGTAAAAGCTCTTCTTTGCTTATCTTGCTCGGATTGAACCGGATTTGAACCGCCTCGTAATGCCCAGAGCCGCCTGCGGAAACTTGTTTATAGCTAGGGTTCTTCGATGCGCCCCCGGTGTAGCCAGAGACAACCTCCAACACCCCTGACACGCCTTCAAAGTCTGATTCGACGCACCAAAAACATCCGCCAGCGACAGTCAAAACGTTCTCAGCCGCTTTCGCTGGATGAGCCTTTGCCCAAAAGCCCAAAACAATGAGCAAAAGAAGCGTCCAAGTCTTGGTCTTCTGCATTTCATACCCTCCGCTTTCACGCGCAGACTGCGCTGCATCGCGGTCCAGACAAAGCCCCTGAAACGCCGTTTCACAGACAGGTGACACTCCGTGAGGCACAGGCTAGCGTCTGGATCAAACAGGAGGCACAGATGGTCGATCACATCACAACCCACCAAGCCGAAGAAGACGCGCGAAACGAAAGCATTCTGATTTGGGTAAATGGCGCGCTCAAGCCCAAGGCTGAGGCCCTGGTCAGCGTTTATGATTCAGGGTTCATGTTGGGCGATGGTGTGTGGGAAGGGATCCGTCTCTATAATGGCAAATGGTCCTTCATTGAGGAACATATTGACCGACTTTTCGAAGCCGCAAAAGCGATAGACCTAGATATTTGTATGTCCAAAAATCAGGTGATTTCAGCTGTAATAGAGACACAAACAGCAAACCAGATGATCACCGACGCCCATTGCCGCCTCATGGTTACCAGAGGCGTGAAAACGCGCCCGTTCCAGCACCCCTCTCTCAGCCGCCAAGGCCCAACTGTTGTCATCATTATGGAGCACTCACTCCCCAAAATTCCGCGACCCATTCGCCTTGCAACGGTCCCCCACCAGCGTGGACTACCCATGACCCAAGACCCCAAGCTCAACAGCCACTCCAAACTCAACTGCATTCTTGCCTGCATCGCCGCTGAAAAGGCGGGCGCTGACGAAGCCTTGATGCTTGACGTGCATGGCTTTGTGAACACGACGAACGCCTGCAATTTCTTCATCGTACGTAAGGGCGCGGTTTGGACATCCACAGGCGATTACTGCATGAACGGCATCACGCGCCAAAAGGTCATCGACCTTTGTCGAGCAAATGAGATCCCTGTTTTCGAGCGCAATTTTTCGCTCGTGGATACCTACTCCGCTGATGAAGCCTTCCTGACTGGGACTTTTGGCGCGCAAACCCCGGTAGGCAGCATTGATGGCCGTCAAATCGGAACGGGCAAAATGGGGCCTATGACTGAACGCCTGCGCGCCCTTTACAAGAGCTTGGTGGGAGCCTGAAATGCGGATCGCGATGTGGTCCGGGCCACGAAACCTCTCTACCGCCATGATGTATGCCTTTGCCCAAAGGTCTGACTTCGCTGTCATGGACGAGCCGTTTTATGCGCCATATTTGGCTAAAACAGGCTCTGATCACCCGATGGCAGCGGAAATCATCGGCGTGCATGCATGCGACCCAACACAAGTGGCCCAAGCATGTCTTGGGCCTATTCCCGGCGATAAACCGCACCTCTATATGAAACATATGCCGCACCATATGATCCCGGGTTTCCCCCTAGAATGGGCCGCGCATTGCACAAACGTTCACCTCTTGCGCCATCCTGCCCGCGTGAT
Source organism: Paracoccaceae bacterium (assembly GCA_003512825.1). Lineage (GTDB taxonomy): Bacteria > Pseudomonadota > Alphaproteobacteria > Rhodobacterales > Rhodobacteraceae > UBA9554. The sequence continues at coordinate 45,006 of DOOI01000057.1, forward strand.
CGCTTCATACGGTGAAAAACGCGCAGAAATGACGTTGGAGGATCTCGGTTATCCGCAGCAATCGGCACTCTTTGATAGAATTGGCGGTACCGTGATCGACAGCGCTGATATTCGGGATGATCCGGCAGCGATGCTTGGCAAGCTTTGCGCGGCGCTCGGCCTAGAGTTTGACCCGGCCATGCTCTCATGGCCAAAAGGTGGGCGTCCAGAAGACGGCGTTTGGGCGTCGCATTGGTATGGAGCCATTCACGCCTCAACCGGATTTTCCGGTCCGGAAGGCCCACTCCCCGAACTGACACCGCCGCTTGCCCGTCTCTGCGACGCGGCCATGCCTTATTACGAAGCGCTCGCCGCGCACCGAATTCGCCCCCACCCCAGCAGTCATTAACGCTTTTTCAAGCATTCATTTGGCATGATCTTGGGATGAAACCCTTGCATCCTGCCTTTTCCGAATCGCCGCTTCCGCTCTTTGCGCGCTCCTCCCCCGCGCCAGAGCCGGATGAGGTTGTTGTCGTTCCGTCTATTCCTTCTGCTTTGGCAAAGGGCCGCTTGCCCTCCTATATTTCTGACCATCGTCAGCGTTTGCGTCATCGCTTCCTAGACGGTGGTGCCGACGCCATGCCCGACTACGAGATGCTCGAGCTGGTCCTATTCCGAGCGATCCCTCGTCAGGACGTCAAGCCACTCGCACGGCGACTGCTTGACCGCTTTGGTGATTTCAACGGTGTGATAACCGCCCCCTCGGCGCGCCTGAGCCAAGAGCATGGGGTAGGTGACGCGGTCATCTTGGAATTAAAGATTGTCGAAGCAGCGGCCCGCCGTTTGGCCCGGGCGCGCGTCATGCATCGCCCGGTTATTTCTTCATGGAATGCCCTTCTTGAATACTGTCAGACCGCCATGGCACACCGCGAGACCGAGCAGTTTCGCGTCTTTTTCCTTGACCGGAAAAACACACTCATTGCCGATGAAGCCCAAGCCCAAGGCACTGTAGACCACGTTCCTGTCTATCCGCGCGAGGTGGTGAAGCGCGCCCTAGAACTGAATGCATGTGCTCTCATCTTGGTGCATAACCACCCCTCCGGCGATCCAACTCCGAGTGCCTCTGATATTGAAATGACCAAGCAAATCGAGCGAGCCGCCTCCGCGCTGGGCATCTCACTCCATAATCATTTGGTTATTGGCAGGTCTCGGGAGATAAGTTTCAAGTCTGAAGGTCTTCTTTAAGGCCTACCGCACCCAAACTTCCACACGGCGATTAACCTGCCGCCCCCAAGCGCTGTCATCGCAGGCCATCGGCAGGGCTTCTCCAAAGGCTTCCGCCGTAATTCTCACCCTGTCAAAGTTAGCAGTTTCAGCGGCACTCCGCATCGCCTCCATCACGGCCTCCGCCCTACGCTGAGCAATTTCGCGATTTGCCGTTGCTGGTCCTTCTCCATCCGAGAACCCGACAAAAACCAATTGCCGTGTGTCGTAGGCCCCTGTTTCCACCGCTCTGGCGAGCTGTTCCACATGACTGCGCGACTGCGCGTCCAACCGCGCCGAGCCCACCTCAAACCGAAACGTAGTCGAGAGCCGTTTCATCCCGGAAAAGGTGCCAATCATTCGCTGCAACTCACTCAAAGGCACTTCCGCCCCGGCCGCGGCAATCGCATTCGCAAAACGCGAGCCTTGAGCGTTGATCGGTATTTCCTCTGGCGACTGATCAGTAAACCCTGCCCGCCGCACCACCAATTGCGCGGGTGCCGAGCGAAGATAGGCCAAGAAATCGCGCCCCAGCTTCGGCAATCGCCTCTCTGGCAAATATAAGAAAAGCGGTGCAGACAGCGGGTAATCCTCTGTTTTTACGGAGTTTCGTTCTGCGGTTAGTGTGAACCCACACGCCCCGGTGAGCGAAATCGTTTTTGCATCTCCCACAATTGCTGCCGAGGTGACCCCAATTCCAAACGGGTCATCCTCAACGGCGGCCGCCAGCCCGACATCCGTCGCATGGCGTCCCACGTCAGCAGGAAGCGCCCCGCCAATCGGCGTCAAAATCCGGTCCACAACCGCTTGGGCCAGTCCCGCGCCCTGTTCGCGCAAGTGAATGGTAATCGGCGCATCTGGCCCACCCAACTCCTGCCATGACGTGATCTCGCCTGCCAAAATCTGCGCGAGCTGTGGCGTTGCAACTTCTCCAACCGGGTTTTCCTGCGATACTATCGGGGCGAGCGCGTCCAATGCCAAAACGCGCACGCGCCCCCGCGCCCGCAAATCGCCTAGCCCCGCTTCCCGAGCCAACTGCACCTCGTGATCGCGGACCTCTCTAAGTGACATCACGATATCAGCCTCGCCAGCCAAAAGGTCGGCAAAGCCCTCGTCCGAGTTGGAAGAGCGCAAGGAAATCCGCGCCAACTCCTTGGCCTTGTCCCGGGTTGAGAGCACGAAAATCGTTCGGTCTGGGTCAACCATGCGGGTGAAAAGGTGCAGGCCCTCACGCAAAGCAAATCCCTGGATCAGCGCAGGAACCAAGATTTCGCCCATCACACTTGCGCCGGACAGGGAAAATTCGGCCACGAAGTCTTCGAGACTGGGGCATCCTGGCCCCTCACAATTTACCCCTGATCCGTCTACAGTCAGCTCGCCATAAATCGTTTCGACCCGGAAGAACTCACCGTCATAACCCAAAAGCGTTCCAGATATCTCAACCGACCCGTCCCGCGATGTCAGGGTGATGTCTTGGGCCGCGGCGAAATTTCCACTGCAAAAAAGGAAAAGTGCGGCGAAGGACGCCGCACATATCTTTAACATTACGTATCCGCCTCAAAATCACGCTTTAGTTGCGAACGATCTTTAGGTTTTCCACCATGCTTTTCAATACAATATAATCACCAATGCTACCGCATTCCGGTAACGGCAAGCTCAATTCCTGCACGGCAATGGCTCCATCGCCCTTTACCTGTAGGCTCTGTGCCGAAATCTCTTTCTCGCAATTAAACTCCGTAATTTCTGCATCTACGGAGAAAGCGATGTCGCCGAGCCGGGTGCTCGTTGCATGCGGATACGCATAAACCTCCGCACGAAGACTGTTTTCCAAACTGAAATCACCATGTTTTGACAACATCCCGCCATCGCCACGGACAGTGACCTCAACTGCGCCCGGAGCCAGAGCGAATACATGCCCGGTTTCGCTCCAGTTTGCGCCGAACTCAAAGGCCGATAATGACAGCCCAGATTCTCCACGCCACTGCAGGACAACCCGGTCATAGTCCGAGAATGAGGTGACCTCCACCTGCGCGACGGCCCCCTCCTTGTTTGGAAATTCGGCAATATAGAAGGCTTGTTCCGCAAGCGCCGGCAACTGAGTTGTCAGTGCGCCCTCACTATCATCGGTCATAACCTGAACCATCATACCATTGTGGTGCAGTGTGACGCGCGTTTGCGGTTGGCACGACGTAATGCTCAGCGTCACCATTGCCGCCGCATCCACTCGCGCTGTCATCTCTGCCTCACATGGCGCCGAGACGCTTGAAACCAGAGCCTCATTCTCGGCAGCGGGGGCATCATTCTGCACCAAGGCCGCAAGCTGGATTGGAGCGCTCTCTATGAGTGGCGCATCATCCGCGCTGTCGTTATCCTCAAGCGCTTCACTCATGGGCCGACTGGGTAATGTTAAGCCACTCTCGAATGGGGCATTTGCTTGAGGCAGGAGGTCAGCGCCAGCAGTCGCGTCCGCGCTGGCAATCTGCACCCCAGTAGGCCGTGTTTGACGTATCTCACCGGTTGCCGAGGTTTGCATGAAATAGCCAATGCCAACCGCTGCGGCCACAGTGCCACCCATTAGCGCATATCTGCTCATCGGAATCATGTCGGTATCCTCGATACAAAAACTCAAGAGAGTTATGTATCGAGAATCCGGCCATGCTGTGGCATTGGGCGGGTGTTATCGTGACCGCGCGTTGTTTACGCGATGCGCCCGTGACAGTGCTTGAA